>JAQXHO010000161.1 GCA_029007315.1 Oscillospiraceae bacterium | reverse complement strand
CTGGAATTTTTCAAGGTTCTGGTTAAAATCGGCTTTAAGGAAATTGAAATAGGTTTTCCGGCTGCCTCTGATACTGAGTATGATTTCTGCCGTGCCCTCATTGAACAGGATCTGATCCCTGATGATGTTACAATTCAGGTTCTGACACAGGCAAGAGAGCATATCATTGCAAAAACATTTGAAGCGCTGAAGGGTGCTAAGCACGCTATCGTTCATCTGTACAACTCTACATCACTGGCACAGAGAGAACAGGTTTTCAAGCGCAGCAAGGAAGAGATAATCGCAATTGCTGAGTCCGGCGCAAAAATGTGTAAGGAATACCGTGAAAAAACTGAGGGTCACTTCACATTTGAGTATTCTCCTGAAAGTTTCACAGGTACTGAGCCGGAATTTGCTCTGGAGATATGCAACCGTGTAATTGACATCTGGGAACCCACAGCTGATGACAAGGTTATTATCAACCTGCCTGTTACTGTTTCACATTCAATGCCCCACGTCTATGCAAACCAGGTTGAGTACATGAACGATCATCTGAACAGAAGAGAAAATGTTATTATCTCACTGCATCCACATAATGACAGAGGCTGTGCTGTTGCTGACAGCGAAATGGGTCTGCTGGCAGGGGGTGACAGAATCGAGGGTACACTCTTCGGAAACGGTGAGCGTACAGGCAATGTGGACATTATCACACTGGCGCTGAATATGTATTCACAGGGCGTTGAACCGGAGCTGGATTTTTCAAATCTGCCTGAAATCACAAAGGTTTACGAGCGTGTTACTCGTATGCGTGTATATGAGCGTTCACCATACAGCGGACAGCTGGTGTTTGCTGCATTCAGCGGTTCTCACCAGGACGCCATTGCACAGGGCATGAAGTGGCGTGAAACTGAGGAGCGTGAACACTGGACAGTTCCCTATCTGCCTATAGATCCTACAGATATTGGCAGAGAATATGAGGCTGATGTTATCCGTATCAACAGCCAGTCCGGCAAGGGCGGCATAGGCTATCTGATGGAAACAAAGTACGGCTACAATATTCCTGCAAAAATGAGAGAATCCTTCGGTTATCTGGTAAAGGGTATTTCCGACAGAGCGCATAAAGAACTGCAGCCTGAAGAGGTTCTGAAGATATTCAACGATACTTATGTTAATATTGAAAAGCCTTTGTCTGTTCCGGAAATTCACTACGCTCAGAAAGAGGGCGGCATAATCGAGGCGTTTGTAACACTGTGCAGGGACGGCAAAAAGGAGATCATCGGCGGCACAGGCAACGGCAGACTGAATGCTGTTCACAACGCTGTAAAGAATCATCTGGGCGTTGAGTTTGTTCTGACCACATATACAGAACACGCTCTGGAGATATGCTCCTCTGCAAGTGCTGTTTCCTATGTGGGAATCGAGCGTGACGGCAGAACATACTGGGGCGTAGGTATTCACTCTGATATTGCAACATCTTCTATCAAGGCTCTCATCGGCGCACTGAATCGTATGCTGAAGGAGATTGCGTAATTTATCAATATAAATTATGACATAAAGGGCAGCCATACAGCTGCCCTTATTTGTTGTAAATAACAAATATTACTAAAAGTGCTTTACTTTTTTTAGATATATGATATAATAAATACAAAGCATTTATTATAGTTATTTCAAAGCCCTTGCAGATACGCAAATCAGAGATTTGCTCCCTGCATATCGGGCGATTATATCACAAAATCTTCGATTTTATGATATAATATAATTGCAGGGTGTATTTTATTCAAACTCATTTAAAGGAGGTATTTATATGAAAAAATTAAGAAAAAGGAACATTGCTGCTTTGTCAGCCGCTTTTGCATTATGTGTAACTGCCTGCCCTGTTTGTGCGGGCAATGTCTGCGCTGAGGAGGCTGAGTCCGGTGCAGTTACAGACATTGACGTATCCAAACTGCCGGAATGGGTGCCAAATGATTTTCTTTCATCTTTAGAATTTGTAAAGGAACATGGAACAACACTTGTTAAGGACAACCTTATCTGCATTGTGAAAAAGAGAAGCGGCCGTCTTTACGACGATTATACGTTTTCCACTGAGATAAGCGAAAATTATTCAGATGATATTGTTTTTAGTGAGATTTTTGATTTCGATATACCTCAGACAGCAGATAAATCAGACCGTGACGCTTATGAAGAGTATATGCTGTATCTCAATAATCTTGGAATTGATGAATATTTACTTGCTGAATATCAGCCGGATGTAAGCTATGAGGTCATTGTCTTCGCTCCTTCCTGTGCAGGAAATCTGGATATCGGACTTGTAAAATATTATAAAAACGGAGAAGAAGCAGAAAGAAAAGATTTAAGCTTTGAGATAACGGAAAACGGCATAACCGAAACCGATCTTTTTGCCTGGCTTCCAGACTGCAGAAAAGAATTCAATGAACTTTTTGATGAATACCTGAAATGTTATACTTATGAAAATTACGTTGTATTCTGCGGAACTCCATTCCACTGCGCAGGATACAGCTGGAAGAATTCTCAGAATGGCACAAGCAGAATGAAATGTATATCAGACACCCGAATCACCGAAGAAGACGTATATCCGCTGCCTCCGGGTTCAGAACCGCATGAAATACTGGTGTATGCCCCTGCTGGTGAAGGAACTGTGGAAATGACTTGGGGTGAATATCAGAAATCTGTTGACGATTCCTACAGACAAATGGATAAGGGATTCTTCAGCATTGATAAAAACGGAAATATTACGGAAATTCTTCAGGAAAACATGATATATCCTTTATACGGCGACTGCAATAATGACGGCAAAACCTCAGTTGCAGACATATTGATGCTTCAGAAATGGTTCCTTGGAAAAGGAAAACTCACATCTCCTGTAAATGCAGATTATAATATGGACGGTAAAGTCAACATTTTTGATTTCACCGAGCTGAAAGGACTTCTTACGCAAAGATGAACAGTAAAAAGGCTGCCGCAGATTCAGATCTGCAGCAGCCTCATTATTTATATTGACGCCTAAAACGAATCAGTATTCTGTTACTGCTCATTTGGGTCTGTGCTTTCGCCCATGCGTATAGCCTTCAGAACTATTGCACATTCAAGACGTTTCTTTTCAATCTCGCAGGACATACGGTGAGCTTTTCTTGTATCTCCTGCATACTGATAATTATTGGCATTACAGCCGCCGCTGCAATAGAATTTTGCCCAGCAGTCACGGCAGTCCGGCTTTGTATAGATGTGCATCTTTGCAAAGTCTTTTTTCATCTCATAATCAAATGTTCCGTCGTCAATGTTGCCCATTTTGTATTTTTCTTCGCCCACAAACTGATGACAGGGATAGATATCACCGTCGGGAGTAATTGCTACATAATCATTGCCGCAGCCGCAGCCTCTCAGACGTTTTATAGCACATGGTCCCTGGTCAAGATCCAGCATAAAGTGGAAGAAATTGAACTTCTTTCCCGTCTTCTCATAATCAAGAATACGCTGCATAAGCTTCTCATATTCCTTGAATATCAGCGGCAGATCCTTTTCTGTAAGTGCATAAGGCTCACTGGGATCGGTTACAACAGGTTCAACTGAGATCTGGTCAAAGCCTTCCTCCAGAAGACTGAACACATCATCTGAAAAGTCAAGATTATACTTTGTATAAGTACCTCTTACATAGTACTCGCCGTCGCCTCGCTTTTCCACAAGCTCACGGTATTTCGGTATAATTCTGTCATAACAGCCGCTTCCATCCACACGCTTGCGCATACGGTCATTAACAGCCTTTCGTCCGTCTATGGAAAGGACTACGTTTGACATTTCACGGTTGATAAAATCTATCTTATCATCATCAAGAAGCATTCCATTCGTAGTAATGGTAAAACGGAATCTTTTATTGTATTCCTTTTCCCTGCTTCTTGCATATTCCACGATCTGCTTTACAACATCAAAATTCATAAGCGGTTCGCCGCCGAAAAAGTCCAGTTCCAGATTTTCTCTGTTTGCTGAATGAGTCAGAAGGAAGTCAATAGCTTTCTTTCCGGTTTCAAAGGTCATAAGCTTTCTGCCCTCACCGAAATCTCCCGTTGAAGCAAAACAGTATTCACATCTCAGATTGCAGTCATGGGCGATATTCAGACACATTGCTTTTACAGGAGAAGCAACAGCCGACTCAGCATACTGCTCATAATCGTCTTCCGAAAACAGAATTCCTTCCTTATATGCTTCCAGGATCTCTTCGTAGCATGAGATAATATCTTCCTTTTTGTAAACACGGGAAAGCTTTTCAATTACCTCTTCCGGGCAATTTTCTGCCAGCGGAGGTTCAACATCTGTCAGAAGGTCATATGTAAGATCATCTACAATATGCACACCGCCGCTGTTTACATCCAGTACCACATTATATCCGCACAGCTTGTACTTATGGATCATGATATACCATCCTTTATCTTAATATTTATTATTCTATAGGCGATTTTGCCTATAATAAATAAAGGGACACATATGTCCCTTTTTTTCGCTGATAGATCCGCACACCTGAGGTATGCGGATATTTTCAGAAAAGCTCCTGCTTATCTCTCACACTTCTGGTTTGCAACAGTGCAAGAAGTCTTGCAGGCAGACTGACAGGAAGCCTGGCACTTGCCACAGCCGCCCTTAGCAGCAGTAGCCTTGAGGTTAGCCTTGTTGATAGTCTTGATGTGCTTCATACTGAGTTCCCTCCAAATCGATGTTTATTTATTATATTTTACCATAAACGGCATGATTTTTCAATAGCCTTGAATATAAGACACACATTTTTTACATATTGTACAAATGCAATAGATTCTATTGAATGATCACACCTATTTCGGCGGTTTGCAGATGCGGGTATTAACGCCGCATACTCCTCCTATGCAGCTGCACAGAAGCACAAGGATCAGTTTCATAAATGTACCTGCACCGCTGAAGCTTTTGAGCAGTATTATTCCGAAAAGGAATACTGTCAGATAGATAAAAATACCTGCACACAGTCCTGCAAGCAGACCGTGCCGGCGCCGTCGCTTTGCTATAATAAAACCTGCCGCAAAGCTTCCGGCACATAATGCAATTGCAGCCATACATGAAACCAGATCGTCTGATGCGTCAAAGCATGATATCAGCAGTGAAAAGCCGGAAATAAGAACTATTATCACAAGCAGTCCTGCCGCCGCTGCACATACGGTACAGCAGCATTTTGAATTCCGGAACTTTTCCTTAAACCTTCTGCATTTCATTCTCATAATGTCACCTCCGCATAAATATGCAGCTGAAACATTTTATGCAGAGTAAATTTATCTTATGCTGCCGGAAGGATATCCTTCCATGAAACCTCTAACCCTGCCGCTTTCTTTGAATAATAAGAAAGAACCAGCGAGGCGTCATAAATATCAAGTTCTCCGTCACCGTTTGCATCGGCATAATCCTTAACGAATTTACCGTCTGTTTTCATGGGAACACCTGCGGCAGAACATGAATAGTACTGCAGAATAATTCCTGCGTCGGTAATATCCACAACACCGTCATCGTTAGCGTCGCCTATGTTCTCTTCATTTACAATGATTTTCCTGCTGACAGCTACATATATGGGTTCTGCATATGATTCACCCGCAGCATTATATCCGGTTACGGAAATTTTGTAGACTCCTGTCATGGAAAGTACCATGCCTATTACCGAACCCGAAAGCAAATATTCCGTTTCTGTTCCGTCCGGTGCAGTTATCAGAATGTGGTAACTCTCAGCATTGTCACTCTCAATGTACAGATTGAACATCTCTCCTGCATATGGAGTATCAGAAGAGGGTATGACATTAATATAAGAAGGCGGTTTAAGTTCAGTTGTCAAAGAAGAAATCGTTGTTTCAGATGCAGTGGTTTGTGTTGATGTGAATGATGTGGTCGTTTGTACAGTTGTTGTTTCAGTCCAGGTTGTGGTGGTGGTTGTAACAGTAGTAAGAGCTGTTGTCTGTACAGGAGTATTCTGTAAGGTCTGCTCAATGTCGTATCCGCCGCAAAGATTCATATATTTTAGGGCAGTTGCGTCATTTCCTGCATTTCCGCTTGTGCCGTTTGTAATAAGCTTTTTCAGTCCTCCTACGCCAAGAGAATGGGCAGAGGCTATCATACCTGAAAGTGTCATTTTTACGCCGCTTACTTCAGTATCGATATAGGACGTAATTCCCATATTTTCGGCATAGTACAGAATTCTTTTGTGTGAAGCCAGAACCGCATAGTCCTGACCTTCCTCAGACTCAAGAAATGTTTCCCTGCTTGTAATACCGAATGAAGCTGCCAGGTCAGTCCAGTTTCCCGAAGCATCAAGAAAACCTATTTCCTGCAGTCCCAATGAACCGATCTGCCATCTGCCAAGATACTGTCCGCTTACAGCTGAATAATTATTTCCGGACTCACTTTCTCCAAGCACATAGAGAAATTCATCGTACTGGTCAGCATAATCAGAATTTTCATAAGCACTTGCTCCCGTTGATGTATCAGGTGTGAACATAACCCCGAACAGGAGCATAGCCGCTGTGATGAACGCACCAAGTTTAGTGTATGTATTCTTTTGAATGATCCGCATAAAACACCTCCGCAAAAAGCAAAATGAGAGAAGCATTTTACAGCAACTCTCATTTCAGCCTTCAGACTAAAAAGATTTCATCAATATCACTGCCATGCAGTCTGTTAAATCAATCCTTCAGCATTCCCTGATCATCATTATTTTCAGAAGAATCGGCATTTTTGCCTTTTTTCTTTGCTTCCTTTTTCTTCTGAGCTTCAGATGCAGCTGCTTCACGTGCTCTTTCAGCGTCTTCACGAACAGTAACATTTTCCTGAATAGCCCACTTCTTCATTCTGAGTCTGCTTCTGTCACCGCCGCATTCAATAACAACAGTATCTTCTGTTGTCTTTACAACAAGACCAACGATTCCGCCTATAGTAACGACCTCGTCACCTACGCAGAGATCACGCTGCATAGCCTTCTGTTCCTTTTCCTTCTTCTTCTGAGGACGGATAAGGATAAAATACATTACAGCAAAAAGAAGCACCATAATCAGTAATGATGGTATCATAGATGATGCTCCGCCCTGTGCAGCGGTTTCGCCGGCAGCAGAAGCTGACGCTGTCATAGCGCTTGCTGCAAGAGCAGCCGCAGATGCAACAAGTCCGTATCTTGCAAATCTCTTTTTCATTAGAAATATTCCTTTCTGTCGGTGCGGCACTTCCGCATCGGATAATTACTTGCTTCTGATATATTCATCAATAGATGCGGCAGCCTTTTTGCCTGCACCCATAGCAAGGATTACAGTAGCGGCACCTGTTACAGCGTCACCGCCTGCATATACGCCGTCCTTTGTGGTAGCCATTGTTTCCTCATCAACTACCAGACAGCCTCTGCGGTTTGCTTCCAGACCCTTTGTTGTGGAACGGATAAGCGGGTTTGGTGATGTACCGATAGACATAATAACAGTATCAACGTCAAGTATATATTCACTGCCCGGAATTTCCACAGGTCTGCGTCTGCCGCTTTCATCAGGTTCGCCCAGTTCCATGCGGATGCACTTCATTCCGCAGACTCTGCCGTTTTCATCACCGATGATCTCTGTAGGATTATTGAGGTTCAGGAACTCAACGCCCTCTTCCTTTGCGTGGTGTACCTCCTCCACACGGGCAGGCATTTCAGCCTCAGAACGGCGGTATACGATATAAACGTGTTCTGCGCCCATTCTCAGTGCGCTTCTTGCAGCGTCCATAGCAACGTTGCCGCCGCCTACAACTGCAACAGACTTTGAACGGATAACAGGTGTATCGTATTCATCGAGATAGCCCTTCATAAGGTTGATTCTTGTAAGGTACTCATTAGCAGAGCATACACCTACAAGAGCTTCTCCGGGAATACCCATGAATCTGGGAAGACCTGCGCCGGAGCCTACAAATACAGCCTCGAAGCCTTCTTCCATAAGTTCATCAATGGAAAGAACCTTGCCGATAACCATGTTTGTTCTGATGTCAACGCCCATATCTTTAAGGCTGCTGATCTCCTCCTGAACTATCTGCTTTGGCAGACGGAATTCAGGGATACCATACATAAGTACGCCGCCTGCAACCTGGAATGCCTCGAAAATTGTAACTTCATAACCAAGTTTTGCAAGGTCGCCTGCACAGGTAAGACCTGCAGGGCCGCCGCCTACTACAGCGACTTTATGTCCGTTTGAAGGAACAGCTGATGTTTTCTTGCCGCCATTACTACGTACATAATCAGCTGCAAAGCGCTCCAGTCTGCCAATACCTACCGGTTCGCCCTTTACACCACGAACGCACTTGCCCTCGCACTGGCTTTCCTGAGGACATACACGTCCGCAGACAGCAGGAAGGCTGTTTGTCATTGTAATTGTATCATATGCGCCCTCAAAGTCACCTTCTGCGATCTTTCCGATAAAATCCGGGATCTTAACGCCTACAGGGCAGCCCTTTACACAGGGCATTGCTTTACAGCCAAGGCATCTTGAAGCTTCTTCCTGTGCCATTGCAGCAGTATATCCTGTGGACACTTCTTCAAAGCACTTTGCACGTTCCCTGGGATCACGTTCCGGCATGGGCACCTTTTCCATAGCCATATTAGCCATTGTGTTTTCTTCCTTTCTGTTATTTTTCTGCCTGCTTCATAAGACGGCAGTCATGCTCCTGTGTACGATAGGTACCGTTTCTGCGCATAAGCTCGTCAAAATCTACCTTGTGACCGTCAAAATCAGGACCGTCAACGCAGGCATATTTAAGTTCTCCTCCAACGGTTACACGGCAGCCGCCGCACATTCCTGTTCCGTCGATCATGATAGGATTGAGAGAAACGATAGTTTTAATATTATAGGGTTCTGTAGTCCTGCATACAAACTTCATCATAGGTATAGGTCCTATAGCGATTACCATGTCATACTTCTTTCCGGAGTCGATTCTCTCCTGAAGTACAGCTGTTACAAGACCGTGAATTCCATAGCTTCCGTCATCTGTACAAACATACAGATTAGTGCTTGCAGCCTTAAATTCATCTTCAAGAATAACGATATCCTTGTTTCTGAAGCCTGCTATAACATCTACTTCAATGCCCTTATTGAACAGGTGCTTTGCCTGAGGATATGCAATAGCGCAGCCAACGCCGCCGCCGATAACGCATACAGACTTTACGTCCTCAGGAATTTCTGTGGCAACGCCAAGGGGTCCTACCAGATCAAGAATGGAATCACCCACATTCAGGGCTGCAAGTCTTTTTGTGGAACCGCCCACAGTCTGGAATATAAGAACTATCCAGCCTTCTTCTCTGTCATAATCCGCAATAGTCAGCGGAACTCTTTCACCGTACTCATCAACACGGAAGATAATAAACTGACCGGGAAGAGCCTTCTTAGCAATCAGCGGTGCAGACACCTTTATCTTTACAACGTCCTGATTCAGTACTGTTTTCTCTATAATCGGAAACACAGTGTTCACCTCTCTCAGAATTATAACTTCTGCCGCAGCAGACATTTTATATTATATCATATTTTTCACAGAATTTCAAGCATTTCTGTATAATTTTTTTGCTGAGAAATCATGCAAAAAAATAAGCCGACCTATTGTCAGCTTATTTTTTAGGTAATACCGCACAAAGACTGTGCGTAAGATGCGCAGTCAGATTTTTTGTCAGATGAAGCCAAAAACGCAGTGAATACTTTGTGTATTCACGAGGCTTTTGGTGAAATATGACGGAAAAGCTGCAAGCAGATTACGTGCAGAGCCGTCAGGCATTCTTTGTGCGGTGTTGCCTTAAGACTGAAAATGCAGGTTTCTTACTCTTCGTCTTCCTGGTCTGATTCTTCAAAATCCTCAATGGAAATATCATCAAAATCAAATTCCAGAAGTTCTCCGCAGCAAGGACACTTCATTGAGCCTTCATCCAGAATGGAATCAGCCAGTACGATAGTGTTCTCACAGGTGGGACATACTGTTTCGTAAAGGTCTTCCTCTTCATCGAAATCATAGTCCTCATCATCTTCATCATCAAAATCAAGCTCTTCATCTTCATCAAGAAGGAATTCCTCAACATCGCCCAGATCTGAATCCAGATCTTCGCAAAGTTCAGTAAGTTCGTCCACCTGATTCTGAAGATCGTCAATATACATTACGGCTGTTTCCAGAACTTCCATCATCTCGCTCAGGATTCTGCCTTCATTAGTTGTAATATCAATTTTAAGTCCGTCTGCCAGACCCTTCAGATATGACATCTTTTCGCTCAGTTTCATTTTGCTCACCTCTCAGCTAATACGCTTTAAAATAAGTCGTTCTTATGCACGTTCCATATATTCGCCTGTTCTTGTATCGATACGGATAACATCACCCTGATCGATGAACAGCGGAACCTTGATCTCTGCGCCTGTTTCAAGAACAGCCGGCTTTGTAGCGTTTGTAGCTGTATCGCCCTT
>JAQXHO010000160.1 GCA_029007315.1 Oscillospiraceae bacterium | reverse complement strand
GAGGGTTCTCAGAGGTTTGTATGATCCTTAAGATACTGCATCTGAATCCCAGAAAGTTCTACCAAGGGCAATATGTACTGAATGAAACGGGATACAAGGCAGTAACTCATGGCAAGGGCCGTGTGAGTTATACTTCTTTTCATTCAGCGCATAGTGAACAGCTTTAGCGAGTTTGCCTTTTCCGCTGACGTTTTGTTCTTCAAGCCATGAGAAGAAAGCCTCCAGCAAAGGCTTTACCTTCACAAGACGCTGTTCATATCTTTCTTCAGCAGTAAAATCTGCCAGTACTCCTTCTTCTGAGCAGAGGAATACCCTTGGAGGTGAAATCCTTTTCCTGCCGGTAAAGCGGAACTGCTTTTGCAAACTTTTCATAGATAATATGCGCAAATAATTCCGTGGAACAAAAGCTGTGCGGGCTGATAAACCATCTCGTCATACAGTTTCACTTTGCCGATTACGTTCATGGAGGAACCACAGATGTTACATACCGGATTTTCTTCCTACGGTTTACATTTGCTTAATTTATACATATAAGTAATGCCGAGGTTACGATTTACCCCGGCATTGTAATGTTTCAGTGAATGAAGCTGTTTGTCAAGAAAGTTCTTCTTCAGCCTTTGCAAGAGCAGCATCAATTACTGCGTCCATATCATAATACTTATACTCACCAAGTCGTCCTCCGAAGATGATATTATTTTCCTGTTCGGCAAGTTTTTTGTATTCAGCATAGAGCGTACTATTTTTCTCATCATTTACAGGGTAGTATGGCTCGTCACCTGGTTTCCATTCAGAGCTGTATTCACGGCTGATAACTGTCTTTGGAATGTCATTGCCATTTTTGTCCTTACCAAATTCAAACCATTTATGCTCTATAATTCTTGTCCAGGGAGTTTCTCTGTCTGTGTAGTTTACAGCAGCATTTCCCTGAAAATTCGGCTGGTCAAGAATTTCATTTTCAAACTTTACTGAACGATACTCAAGTGTTCCAAGCCTGAAATCGAAATAAGCGTCAATAGGACCTGTATATACAACCTTCTCTGCCAGAGAATCGTATTCAGCCTTATTGTCAAAGTAATCCACACCAAGTCGTACTTCGATATCTTCAAGCATATTTGCTACCATTTGAGTATATCCGCCTACGGGAATTCCCTGATAAAGCGCATTAAAATAATTATTATCAAATGTCAGACGAACAGGAAGTCTTTTTATGATGAAAGACGGAAGTTCCTTACAGTCACGACCCCACTGCTTTTCTGTATAGCCTTTGATAAGTTTTTCATATATGTCACGGCCTACAAGACTTATTGCCTGTTCTTCAAGATTCTTTGGTTCAGATGTGATTTCTTCACGCTGCTGAGCAATTTTTTCTGCTGCTTCCTCAGGAGTTACCACGCCCCACATTTTATTAAAAGTATACATATTGAAGGGCAGTGAATAAAGTTCTCCCTTGTAATTAGCTACCGGACTGTTTGTAAAGCGGTTGAACTCTGCAAATTTCGTTACATAATCCCATACTTTCTTGTTATTAGTATGGAAAATATGGGCTCCGTATTTATGCACATTTATACCTTCAATTTCTTCTGTATATACATTTCCTGCAATGTTCGGGCGCTTGTCAATTACAAGAACGCTTTTTCCTGCTTTCTTTGCTTCATGTGCAAAAACTGCTCCATAAAGTCCGGCTCCTACTACCAAATAATTATACTGCATTATTTTTCTCCTTACATATAAATACTATTTTTATCAGATCATTTTAAATTCAATATGTTTTTTTTCATATCACCAATCAGAATGTTAAACATATCCTCAAGATTTGTTCCGGCCTGCCAGCCAAGATTTCGTAATTTTTCTGTTGAAAGATTCATTTTTAAAACCGGAGCATATCCGAATTTTGAAACATCCTGTTGTTCACATATTACAACTTTGATTTTGTTCCCTGCACATTTTTCAGCAACGAGCTTTGCCATCTCATATATAGAACAATACGTATCTTCATTGGCTGCATTATATGCGTTACCGTTCTCTCCTTTCATAAGGACTGTAAAAACAGCTTCCACAGCATCATCTAAATACAGATAATTTCGCTTTGTTTCGCCTTTGGTTTTAAGAATTATATCTCTACCTTCAATAGCACATCTTGCAAATTCAGCAAAAACTCTGCCGTCGTTATATTCTACACCTTCACCAAAAGTTTGTGTTAATCTGATGATTTTCACAGGTACGCCATATTCGCTGAAATATGAAACACAAAGATTTTCACACATTCTTTTTGATTCAGGATAGCAGGAACGTACTTTCATTGTGTCAAGATTAGTTCCGTTTTCCTCAAAAATTTTTTCGTCATTATCAGGAGAACCATACACTTCCATGCTTGACAGATATACAAAACTCTTTACCTGATTTGCCCTGGCAAATTCAAGCACAGCGGCAGTACCTTTTATCGCAGTATTGATTGTTTCTACCGGCTGATCTACAAAGGCTTTGCTTGATGTCTGACTTGCTGCATGAATTATGTAGTCCACTCCCATTTGTTCAGCCTTTAATTCACATATGTCAGAAACCATTATTTCAAGATTATCTGTTTTACAGTCATTAAATACTTTTTTTGCTTTTTCTTCATTTCTCACTAAAGCAACAACATTAATATCTCCTTGGTTAAGCAGTTTCCTGACAACTGCTGAGCCTACAAGACCTGTTGCACCGGTTACTAAAAACTTTGAGTTGTACATATTATATCCTTTCTCCTGAAGAACAGCTTTTCTGTATTAGCCGTAAACGCTTTATGCTGACAAAATATCACTCTGAAAAAACAAATTCAGTTTATTTGTTTTGCAGCTATAATAATAATTAAAATAGAAAATTGGTATAAGATAAGGGAATGACAGCTGTGTTTCAAATGCCTGTCCAATCAGATAACACATCAGACATAGATTAAATATGTTATTCGTTAAACTTTTCTTATTTTTAGGAATAAAGCATATAATAAAGAATACATATAATCCAAATCCAATTATTCCACCGTCATACAAAATTTCAAGCAGAATATTATGACAATGTGGAAATACAAGCTTCATTGTCTTATACAAAACGTCTTCCATTCCATAACCAAATACTGGAGATTCTGAAATGTATTCTATAGCTCTTTGCCATATTACATCTCTTCCTGTAAAAGAACCATTTTTTCCAAAATAACCCGCTATCTGATAAGCAAGATCACTTCCTACAATGGTTAGTACCACAATATGGAATATTAAAACTGCAATCCACGCTTTCTTATATTCTATATTTATCCTTATTTTTTTTCTTGATGTAATCTTATAAAAATAATAGGTTGAACCAACAAAAAACAGTGCAAATATTACTTCTGCAGAAGTTGCTGACTTAGAGATATACATAAATAAAACGAAAGCTTCATACAGAAAACAGTATTTAAAACTCTTTTTACTGAATCTTACACAATAGTAAACGAAAACTGCTGCGATAGGCAGGAATATAAAAAGCGAAGCATTATCATAAGTAAAGAAATACCAGTTCTGGTCTGTAGTAACGTATCCATAGCTAAGTTGTTTTTCCAGACCATGGTGCATTCCGCCAACTACATTGAAATACATTACAAAGGAAACTGCATATATAAAAGTCGCTGTTACACCTGCAATAAGATAAGTTTTAATAACATCTTTTTGTTTCAGAAAGTGTACAGACAGTTCCAGCAATGTGATAAAACCTGTAAAGTAAACACATTTGTATGACTGAAATTCTCCGCCGCTTGTAAAAAACGATGATATTCCATACATGTAAACATAGAATAATATCGCCGAAACATACCGTATATTTATCTTATTCGGGATTTTTTTTAAATCATCATTAAATAAATAAATAAGATAATATGCAATTGCCGCAAAGGCAACTGCCAGGGCAGAGTATCTCCACAATGTATATATAATACCGGGAACTGATTCACTGTTAGGTAAATAGAACGACAAAAAAGCAAATGTCAGCAGCCCCTTCAGTATATTTAAATTTATTTCGTAATTGCGAATATATTTAATTTTAAACACCTCATTCAGTCGGTAATAAGCTTAAGCTTTAATTTTCAATATATTCTTTATTTTTCTCTTAACTTTACTCCAAAAACTTAAAGTTCCATATTTCTTTACTATAAACTCAAAAGGTTTTTTATTAAGGTAATCCCAGAATTTCCATCTGTCTTCCGGCTGTGGAAATGGAGCTTTCAATGGCGGCTGCAAACTTTTTGATATGTCTGCCATCTTAAATATGCAGTTGTTTTTAACTATTTCAAAGAAACTGTTTCCTTTTTCATTATTAACCAAAACCAGTGAAACGCCTTTGTCATCATTAAAATTCGGAACTGCTTCATCTATTCCCCAGTAATCAGCAATTGTTATATCTGCAGGGTGAATGATATCTTTATAAGGACATTTATAGCAGGAAGGTCTTAAAGCATAGTGGCCATAAAATATTCTTTTGAAAATATCGCTGTCGACGTCCTTTTTATTTTCAAATGTAAGTGTTTCGATATGTGCTTTCCAGCCAAATTTTGTTTTATTCCGGAAATCTACAGCTTTAACCTTTGAGTTGTTTTTCTTTTCCTGCCATTCAAGATATTTTTGCCATACCAAAGGACTTGGTACGCCATGACAAACAATATCTACGCAGAATAAATTTTCATATTCCTTTCCAAGAAAACTTTTAAGTCCGGCAATCTGGCATGAGGTGCCGGAAAATAATACTGTTCTGCCTGAAATTAAATCTGTTTTAGTTTGCTCATAGCAGTCCAGCATAGAACTTTGTATATATTTAGAGCCACGCATAGAATTTCTTCCTTCGGAAGAATCTGTTCTTACATGACGAGCCTGAAAATCCTCGTCCAAAATGCAGCCATAAATGACGCCATTCTCTTCTAAGACATAATCAGACAATGCTGTAAAAATACCACCGGAACGAGAATTTGCTCTGATCTTTTCATCTTTGTGTTTTACAGCATAAACAACAGGACTTTCAAAAAAATCACTCATATTAAAAATCCTTTCTTTTTCTGATCTGTTTTAAAAGCACATACTGATAAACATTTTTTGCATTTAATGCATTTGCTTTCATTTATCGCCGGATACAGAAACCCTTCAGCGTCTGCTTTCATTTTAATTGCTGAAACAGGACAAACTGCATAGCACGCACTGCAGCCACAGCAATTTTCTTTATCTGAATATAATTCGGGACATTTATCATTATTTAAATCATTCTCTATTTTTTTCATTTTCTAATCACTTTCTTTTTTATTATATTTAAAAGCAAAGCTAAAAAATCTTTATTAAGAATAACAAATATTGCAAGAGCCAATACAAAATTTACAATATTTACTATGTTATTTTGCAGCATACACAAAGCACTGACTATTGTCATAAAAATAAAAACTATAATCATATGCTTAATATTGCTTTGTATGTGTACTATTTTCTTAATATCAACAAGACGATAAAAGAACAAAAACATATAGCTTATCAAAGTTGATAATGAAGCGGCATAAAATCCAATAAAATTAATTAAAGCAACATTGATTACAAGATTCAGAACAGCTGCTACCATTGTTGTTATGCCTACGCTTTTAGTTTTCATATAAGCTACATAAATACCGCCTAAATATGCAGACATGGCATAGAAAAACATTCCAAGAAGCAAAATCGGAATCTGGATATATGCCTCTGAATAATCTCCTCTGACAAGAATCACAAATAAAGCAGGTACAAATGCAATAATCAAACACATGGCACCTGCCATCAGATTAAGCATCATTCTGTACATATCGGAATAATATTTATCTGCGTCCTCATCCTTTGATACAATCGAAGCATTTTCCTGCCATGCCATTGTAAAGGTCTGCTGTGCAAGCGTCAGAAGCTGTGGAATTTTATTCGCTACAGCATAAACTGCATTTGCTGAAACTCCCATAAAAAATGTTATAACAAGTCTGTCAGATACTCTCATGACCCACATGGACATGGAATTCGGAACCATTGGCCAAGAATATGCAAGCATTCTTTTTATCTCATTTATACTAACCTTTTTGAAGTCAAGATATTTGTATACTTTAGCACTGCAGAGCAGAAATAATACTGATACCGCTTCTGCAACAGCAAGAGAGAGAACGCTTCCAAACAGTTCAATTTTCAAATATCCTACAAATAAAACAACAAAAATCAGCTGAGCTGCTGAGTTTATGATTGCACTCAATGAATATTTTAAATTCTGAGATAAACCTCTTACTATCTGCCTTAATGAATTTCCGAAAATATCCAGAAAATAATACAGACAAATAAGAATTCTTATTTCAAAACTTATCTTATACAGACAAAAATACAAAATAAACAAGGCCGCAACCGATACTGGAATGATGAATGCTGTAATATTGGTGATAACAGATTTAACTTTATCTTTGTCATCTCTTACGTCGATCAAAAATCTGAATGCAGCACTCTGAATCTGCAACGTAACTGCAGGCAGGAATAATGATACCAGTACAACTACCAAATCATAGGTACCATAATCGTCTTTTGTCAAACAGCCTGTAAGTATTGGTAAAGTAATAAAAGAAGCTAATTTAGGTAAAAAAGTACCTATTGCTAAAATTATTGTATTTTTTGCAAGTTTTCCTCCACGACTCATTTATTTTACTTCCTTTTTATTTCACTTTCCTTTACATACATTATTCAGATAATTCACAGATTCATCTCTCAATGTAATGTAATTTTCTTCGTTATATTCAATTTTATCATTTTCAAATCTTTTTGAAAAATCTTCGAATGATTTATATATTCTGTTTTGTATTCCAAAAACGTCAGCAATTGAGGTTACTCTTGAACCTGTAACATTATGCGGAAGGATGAAAACATCTTTTTTATAAATACAGGAGAATGCTGTGGCATGAAATGATGAAGTTACAATGTATGCTGCATTTTTTACACAATTTACAAAATCAAGAGGATCAGCCTGAACTATATTATAGACTTTACTTTTAAACTTAAATGAAACAGGTTTTTTTTGATATACATTTATGTATACAATTGGAATATTATGTTTTTCTGCAAGCTTGTCAGCCATTTTAATAAGCTCAGGGCTTTCTTTTACATAATATATAAAAACGTATTTTTCAGGTAGTTTTATGTTATCTTTTTTCAAAAGATTGTCCCATTGAGAAGATGAAAGTAATAATGTAGGGTCAAGGCTTTGTACAACATCATTTTTTGTTTTTTTATTCTTTATAAATTCAGCTGCATCGCTCTCACGCATTGAAATATAGTCAAAGCCTTCAATATACTTATCAAAAACAGCTTCCTTAAAATGTTCATTTTTCACTGTTCCCATACTCATGGCATAGGTGCTTTTCACTCCCGATTTTACAAAATCAAGGAAATACATGGGATCCAGTCCTTTTGTAATAATAGGGTTCCAAAGCTGGTCGCTTCCTGCAATAAAAACATCAAAATCCAGACCGTCACAGTCATTCCTTCTGATCTCTTTTGTGTGCTTCATGGTAAGACGCAGCTTTTCAAAGTTTTTATCTCTGCAGTCTAATTTTCTGTAATTCCAGAGAGAATAGAGAAATAAACCTGAATATTTAATGAGATTTTTTTTGAGTTTCGGAAATTTTCTATAGGTATCTTCAATTACAGGATTTCTGTAATCTATTATCTCAACATCACAGCCATTTTTTGTTAAAAAATTGTACAATGCCAGACATTGCAGTAATGCACCGAAATTCTTAGCTCTGTGAAAAGTTATTATTCCTATTTTCATTATTATTTCCTTTCAAACTCAACATAATTGCTTTAAACAATTATCATAAAACAGAACATATCATCTGCATAAATAAAGCCATAAGCTTGTTTTTTATTCCAACTGAATCAGAAGTAAAATACTCCTTAAAATATAATTTACTATAAGGAGAGATCTCTTTTAAAACTTTAAATGACCTGGCTTTTAAAAGATTAAAACTTATTGAATGCAGGCAGTTTCTGTATTTTATATGTGCATACTTATTTAATTCAGGATATAAATTCTCAGTAAGCTCAACCATTTTTTCTCTTGCATAAATTTCACTCATTTTTTTGCTGTTCCATTCTTTTGAGTGAACAACGCTGCTGTTCCTTAATCGATATGAGTACAGATCTTTTTTAACGGAAACAGCATTTTCAGCATTATTTAGTGCATTAAGAAGCCATACCTGATCTTCACCTATTGCATACTTTTTATCAAATTTAATTGTTTCACCATTTTGATATATGCATGATGCCTTAATAAATTTATTCCATAAGACACCTAAATAGCTTTCTTTTCCAATAAGAAGACTCTGCTTAACAATATCATTCCTATTATTTGTAATAATCTCTTTGCCCGGACGCACTTCTTTAATCTGATCCGACTCATCAACTCTGTTATGTCCGATGAAAACCACATCAGATTTTGTTTCATTTATTGCATTATTTATTAGTTCAAGAGCGTCATAAGCCAGAAAATCATCTGCATCAATAAAACCTATATATTCACCTTTTATTTCAGACAAAGCAGCATTTCTTGTTTCGCAAACGCCTTCATTCTCTTTGTGATAAACCTTAAATCTTTTATCTGTATCTGCCCATTTATCACAAATTACTGAAGATGAATCTGTCGAACCGTCATCAACTACAATCGCTTCCCAGTTACCATAAGACTGATTGTGTATACTCTTAAGACACTTGTCAATGTATTCTTCTACATTATAGACAGGTACTATCAGACTAAAACGAATATTATTCATAGTTGTCCCTGCCATTATAATAATTGCCTGTTTTCACGTTCATCATAAATAGCTCTGAAGGTATAAAAATCTTCCGGTGTGGTGATTTTTATATTCTCGTAACTTCCCTTAACGGTATAAATTTTCCTGCCGTAATATCTCATCAGTGTACACGAGTCTATCATATTTATATTTCCCTCTGAAATTGCTTTTTCCTGCATGGAAAGTATATCATCGAGAAAAAAGCTCTGAGGAGCCTTGGCAATTACAGAATTATCTCTTGGTACAACATCACCGATAGCTGAATCATTTTCAATAAGTACAATGGTTTCCTTTGCAGGTGCGCAGGTTACGGCTGAACCGTTTTTCTTTACAGATTCAATATTATCTGTTATAATCTGTGCATCAATAAGAGGTCTTACACCGTCATGGATCAAAACAATATTATCTTCTCTGCCATAGAGTTCAGCAGCTGTTTTAAGTCCGTTATATATTGACATTTGACCGGTTTCGCCACCAGGTACAATTTTACCGATTTTGTCCAGTCTGTACCTGTATTTCATTTCTTCCATATATCCGATCCAGTTTTCTATACAAACAACCACAATACCGTCAATATCCGGATGATTTTCAAAAATTTCAATAGTATGTACAATAATAGGCTTTCCATGCACCATCAGAAACTGCTTTGGTCTATCCTTGGCATTCATTCTGACTCCGCTGCCGCCGGCAAATATTACTGCTATATTCATATGTTCTCCTTTCAGATAAACTGAGATCTGAATTTATTTATTGAATCATAGTCATTAATTACTCTTGTTTCAAAATCAGAATTTATCAGTCTTTCAAGGTCAGTTTCAATTTCATTTCTTCTTATAATAGGAATATTATTTTTTTCATGAAATCCCTCTGCTCTGTGGTCAATGCTTATTATTAATGATCTTACTTTATTCTGCATTGCAAATACTCCGCCATGAAGTCTTGTGCCAATATAATCAACATCACCTTTTCTTAGAACTTCTCTGAACATTGATAAGGAATAAATTCTTTTAATATTTTCAGTACCTTTCAGTGAATCAAGGTATTTTTCATCCTCTGTTGTCTGGATCCAGACATAAATATTATTATAATTCCTGTTTACAATATCTATAAAAGTCTGATCTCTGGATTCGTTTTTCTGATCTGCATATCCGCTAACTGAAATAATACAGTTTTCAGATTTAGATTTCTTTATTTCCATACAATGTTCAGGCGTAAGTTCCCACAGCGTAGGACAGCCTGTATTTATTGCTTTGACTCCGAGAGATTCAACTACCCTTTTGGTAAGTTCATCTCTTACGCTGTGCATATATTTATCAGACAATACCTTTTTGTACAGATATTTAGCATAAAAGTCCATTTTTTCCCCGCCGTCAGTTGTTCCGGCGCCAACCAGAATGCTGTTTTTCAATACCGGTATATTGCTCAGATGTATCTGCCACTGTGCATTTACTTTGCCTATTCTTTTCTGGGATATAAGGTTTGTCCCGCATATAAATTTATAATCTGCATTGGCGCAGTATTCAATCTTTTTATTTTTTCTCATCATCTGCATAAATGAGAAATTACTGCTGTGAGTAGAAAGTCGAAGCATAAAATTATTATCAAATACTTCCTTCATATTTCTGCGTATTGCATCAAGAATAACCTCATCTCCAAGATTTGAGGTACAAATAGCAGTATCAAATATTATTCCTGTCATCCAATATCTCCTTACTATTTTCAGATATCATAACTTAAATCTCAAACTTTATGAACAAATGCTGTTCCCTGTTTGACTCAGACGGCGGAGTCATATAATCTTTTCCGTATCTGTGACTCAGATAATAGTCATAATTTTCAGGAATGTTTGCAGAAATATTCTCAAATTCAACTTCCTTTACTTTTGTCATATTTGAACGTAAGAATATTTCCCCGAAGTAATGCTTTCCGCCGCTTGCTACAACAAGATATTTTGTATTGTAATTTTTTACTTTGGCAAAAAAACGATCTGTTATCTCCAGCCATTTTTCCATTGAAATAAAAGAGAAGAAAATGCCGCAAAAAGCCCTTAATTTTACAGCTCTGCACAGCTTTTTATTTTCTTTTCCGTATTTTAATAAATTATCCCTGTAAAGTCTTGTTCTGTATGCTGATGTAACAAACGATAAAAATGTACAGCCTGTTCCATGCAAAAATCTCAAAACAGCATTATCACTTGCATTATCCAGAATAAATATATCTATCAAGACGCCAAGATGTGCATTATCATCAGAGTTGATTTCTTGAACCAGAGTTCCCTTTCTCTCTATTCTCGGAAAAAGCATCGTATTTCCTTTTTCTCCAGGCAGCAGCAGGTTATACTTGTCTGACAATTCACTTGCAAAAACTTCCTTCAGCTTATTGAAGTTTTCTCTTGTCATATTTATATCAACATCATCGTCCCAGGGGATAAAACCTTTATGGCGGACTGCACCTAGCATACTGCCTGCTGTTAAAAACCATACGATCGAATGTTTTTTACAGACTCTTCCAATATCCTCAATAAATTCCAGATGAATTTTCCTGAGCTTCGACATATCATTTTCTGTTAAGACATAAAGACCTTCAGCATTGTTATCCGTAGTCTTTATTAAGTTATTTAAAGCCAATTTTTTCACCCTTAAAAATCAATTCTGTTTTCTTAATGTTACGGAGGTTTTAAAGCTTAATTTGTAGCATCAAACCTCAAAAACTTCCCTCATACTTCTTATGTCCGAATTTGGCACACATGAATGATTTAACCTTTCTTCTCCAGTCTATTTTTTCTGTATAAATGTAGGGAATCTCTTTAATTTCTGACTGCTTTATCTTGCCGGATTTCACCTGGTAATCGAGCCATACATTAAATATTATTTCACTTACCCTGCCGTAAAATCTGCCTTGAAAAAAGGAAAGCTCCTTTGCCGTATCACCGATTCTGTTTTCAAGCTCAAACAGAATATCAAAAAGCCATTGGCAATAGCTGTCAAATAAATCTTTCCTCATAATCATCATGTTAAACATAAATCCGGAAGTCTTACTGTAAACCTTTTCGCATGATTCAAGATATTCCGGACATTTCTCGGAAATGATCTGTTTTGTAATATCAAGATGCTCAGCATAATGAGTGTGAGCATAATGAGAATATAAAGATTCAATGTAATATTTTCTCTTCTTTGGAACAAAAACAGAATACTCCTGAGTAAGCGGTTCCAGTTCATCCATAGTCAGAATATTGTCAAAAGGATTCTTTGACTTCTTTTTTATTGAAAAGTGACGTCTATAATGAGCAAGCCCTGCAAAATCAGTTTCAAGATTTTTCCATGCCCAGTAAAGTCCAGTCAGTTCGCAATACGAAGCGTTTTTATCAGAAATATTTTCTCCGGTATTATCCTTTACATAGCCTAAATCAAGAGGATTTCCATTTTCATCAAATTTTCCTTCAGCACCGACATGAACAGGCATATACATTTTATCCTGCGGCATATTATATTTTTTATGCGTTGCTATGACAACGGTTATTTTTCGAGCCATTTTCAAACCACCATTCAAGCTTTGTTATATATCCTAACTGCCTATTACATCAAAAATGTTAAACATATCAGCATTTACGACTAATGAAATTATACCACTTCCGTACTTATTTGTCAATATTATGCCTCATAAAGTGTCAATCAAATTTTGTGCAAATTTATAGGAAGATTAGTTTAAAGCGCCGGATTCTCATTTTAAAAGTTACTAAAATAATGTGTTCATATTCTCCTTTTCGTATATTTTACTGGAAGTGATACTAATACATAAAAAATCGAGGCCCTCTGTATGGTAAACCTCGATTGTTGTTTTTCAGTTTTTACAGTTCAGTTTATCAGAATATTTTATTTCAGACCACAGATGAAAAGTATTTTTCAAGACCGCTGAAAACAGTAAAGGCAACTTTTTGCTGGTATTCCTCTGTTTCCAGAAGCGAAGCTTCTTCCGGATTTGAAAGGAATCCACATTCTACCATTACTGTAGGATTTTTACAGAAATAACATAAAAAAAGTTCTTTTCCGCAAAGCTTGATCTCACGTTTGTTTTCAGGCTGAAGAAATTCAACAAATGAGTCCTGTATATTTTGTGCCATTGCTGCGCTTCCCTTTACCTGATTGGAATAGAACATCTGCGCTCCGCTGTATGAAGAGTCAGTAAATTGATTCTGATGAATCGAAAGACAAACAGCATTATCATATTTATTGAAAAGTTCAAGTCTGTTATCCATGTCTGAACTTTTCTGGTTTGCAATTCCCTCTATCCCTTCATCATGTATCGAACAGTCTGTTTCTCTTGTTACTTCCACGGTATATCCGCAGATTTGCAGCATTCTTCGCAAATGAAGCATTATGTTAAGATTTATTCCTTTTTCAGGTGTACCGTTTACAGACGAACAGCCGCCGTCCATTCCGCCATGTCCGGCATCAAGAACTATCACCGGCGGTTCATACTGCTGTTTTACTACTGATGTGAAAAGAGCATTTTCAATAACCTTTGTTCCGCCGAAGTATACCGCTGCTACCGCTACAGATACAGTAAGACATAACCCTGTTATCCGTTTTATAATTTTCTTTTTGATACTTTGCATACACATACTCCTTACGTTCTTTTTTGGTATATGTGTATGATTGTTTATGAGTTTTTATTCGCAGCATTCATTCATAATGTTATAATGTACTTCCCTGTAAGATTTTCCAGGATAGATATTCTGCTTTTTCCAGTAAAAAAATAATAATATCTGAATATTGAGCAAAATTACTGAGATAATATATATATAAGTCAGAAAGGAAAATTTTTAAATGGAACAAATAACCTCTGTATTAAATGGATATTATAAAAATGCAGCAGTTGGAATTGATGCAATTGAATCAATTCTGCCAAAGACAGAAAACGAAAAGCTCAGTCACGAGCTTCACAAACAAATGGATTACTACAAAAAACAAAAAGACTTATTAAATGAACAAATGCTTCAAAACAATGTTACTCCTGAATCTCAGGGTACTATGGCAAAATTTTATACTGATATGAATATCGCATTTCATTCAATAGGCGGTATTGATACTCATGAAATTGCCAAGTTAATGGTTCAGGGAACAAATATGGGAATTATTCAGATGATTCAGACTATGAACAGAAACACTGAAGTGCCTGAAAATCTGAAAAAACAGGGCAAGGAAATGATCCGCAGAGAAGAAGAATATATTGAACGCCTTAAACCTTATTTATAAGGAGAATAAAATGAGCAGTCATAATCAAAAAGACAATCAATATCCCTGTGATGAAACTAAAATATATACTCCAAGATCCTCATTGCAGCTGAACGCTGAAATTCATGCCAGAAATATTTACGACCATGCACCTGTGCGTATTTACGAAAAGCCTGTAAAACATTCAGATGATATATCAAAAAATAATGATATAGGTTAATCAGAACAATCTTTGCAGCAGCCATATAAAACAGTTTTTGTATGGTCAATTGTAAAGCCATGATGAGAATGAATATGTTTCTCAAGATCGCTCAGATAGTCGCATTCCACATGAAAAAGTTTTTCGCATTTAACACATTTCAGATGAAAATGCTCCCTGCACTCTTTCTTTTCGCCAATATACTGATAACACGCACCTGTTTTATTGTCAATCGTATATTTTCTTATAACGCCTTCATCAGCAAGCTGATCAAGATATCTGTATATCGTTGCTATTCCTACAGGTGTTCCCTGGCTTTGCAGGCAGCTGGAAATATAGCCGGCTGTAGTATGTGATGAACTGTTTTCAATAAGCAGTTTCAGAATATGTTCCTTTTGCTTTGTATTATAATTTGCTGAACGTGCCATATCATACCTCTTACAGTTAAACTGCCGCAGTTATCTTACTGCGGCAGTACATAATTATGCTTACTTAATTGTTACACTTTTCATAATCTGTGCTGTCAGCGGCTTATCATTGTAATCCGTCTGAACTTCTGCAATTTCATCCACAGCATCCATACCGGATACTACTTTGCCAAATGCAGCATACTGACCGTCAAGATGCGGAGCGTCTTCGTGCATGATAAAGAACTGTGAACCTGCGGAATTCGGGTTCATTGCACGTGCCATGGAAATAACGCCTCTTGTGTGCTTAAGATTATTAGCGACGCCGTTTGCCAGGAATTCACCCTTAATATTCCAGCCGGGACCGCCCATGCCTGTGCCTTCGGGACAACCGCCCTGAATCATAAATACCGGAATTACACGGTGAAATGTAAGACCGTTGTAAAAGCCGTCCTTTACCAGTTTTTCAAAATTTTCACAGGTGATAGGTGCAACTTCCGGATACAGTTCAATTTCTATTTTTTTCCCATTTTCCATTTCAATAATAACCATTATTTTTCCTCCATAATATCAATATGAATACATTATAACATATCTGTAATAAAATTTCAAGCATTATCTGAAATACTCTCCATAAAAAGCGAAGTAAAACATTTTCCGCTGTTATCTTTTGATGAAATACTCTTCATACCATACAAGAAAAGTATATATAGTCCAGATTTTACGCCAGTTATCAGAGTTTCCGCCGATATAATCATCAAATATTTTGCCGACTTCATCAAGATCAAAGAATTCTGCTGCTGTATCACTGCTCAGGAGTCTTCTGACATCCTGATTATACCTGTCATCCGCAAGCCATATTCTTATCGGTACAATAAATCCAAGCTTTTTACGAAATGCTATTTCCTCCGGAAGAACATAAGCTGCAGCTGTCCGAAATGCAACTTTGTTCTGTTCAGCATTAACCTTGTATTCAGAAGGCATACGTGATGCAATATCAAAAATTCTTCTGTCTGTAAGAGGCATTCTTATTTCCAGTCCTGCCGCTGTACTCATTTTATCAACATTTAGATAAATATCACCTTCAAGCCATATCTGAATATCTACATCGGACATTTTAGTCAGCGGATCAAGTCCTTCTGTTTCTTCATAAATATTCTTTACAAGATTTATGGGCAATACATCTGGATTGTAATACTTCAGTATTTTCTGTTTTTCCTCTTCCTTCATAATATTTGTATTTCCCACATAGAAATTTTTCAGATTATCACCGTATCGTTCTGCGTTGCGGTACATATTGTATCCGCCGAAGAATTCGTCAGAACCTTCTCCTGAATAACAAAGCTTTGTATGTTTTGCTGTTTCAAGGCAGCCTATTGTAAACGCAATTGCAGAGGCGTCTCCCAGAGGCTGTTCCATATTATACATTACATATGGAACTGTGCTGAAATACTGCTCCGGCGTAATAACGCATCTTGAAAATTCTCTGTTAAGAAGCTTTGCAGTTTCAGCAGCCATACCGGATTCATCAAAGCGTTCATCATCATAGCCGCAGCAGCCAGCTGTCTGAGCGTCAGACATTGCAAGAACATATGATGAGTCAACACCGCCTGACAGGAAAGAATATGCTGTTTCATCCGGTGTTTTTATTTCTTTCATCATCTGCTTCATTACAGTATGAATCTCATCTGCCCAGGCACTGAGATCTTTGCTGTTATCCGGTTTGAATTCCGGCTTCCAGTAACGTTTTATTTCCATTTTTCCGTTCTGCCATGTAAGACAGCATCCCGGCATAAGCTTTTTCACGCCTTTAAAAAACGTATCTTCTCCCGCAGTATATGTAAGACTCATATACAGCTGTAGGGCATCTCTGTTCAGTTCCTTGACAAAGCCCTCCTGTGACATGATACTGCGGATCATTGTTCCATAAAGAAGATTGCCGTCAGCAGTTACATAGTAGTAAAATGGCTTGGTTCCGAACTGGTCACGTATACAGATGAGTTTCTCTTCATCAGTATCCCATAATGCAAAAGCGAACATTCCGTACAGATGGTCTGCCATATCACAGTCCCATGTTTCATATGCCTTTTTCAGAATTTCATTTTCTCTTTCTTCTCTTGAAAGCTTTTTGTCAATATTCAGTATGCCGCATAAATCTTCCCAGTTGCGTATATGTCCTCTGTATTCTTTAATTTCTATCATATCTGCACCTCTTAAAACTGTTAATTTAGGATATATTAATTCCTATGATAAAATAATATCACATATGTAAGAAATAGTCAATAAAAAGTTCGTCTTATATTTCTCACTGTCTGCTGCTCCGGCTCACATCTATTTCTGCTGCTGCGTCGTCTGCAATATTTTTCAGCTCGCCTGAATGTTCACCTCGTATCTCTACAGGTAATCTTGCAAATGCAGGCGGCGATGACGTTGGTGCAATAGTAAACGGCTGTTCTATTAAAATTGTTGACGGTGAAATCTGGGCAAAAAGTCCTTCAGTTATGATGGGCTATTACAAGGATGCACAGGCTACTTCCGAATCACTTACTGAAGACGGCTGGCTTATGACAGGTGATCTTGGTTTTGCTGATGAAAATAACTGTATTCACATTACAGGACGCAAAAAGAATCTCATTATCCTCAGCAACGGCGAAAATGTATCCCACGAAGAACTGGAAAACAAATTTGCAGGTCTTGACTGGCTTTCCGAAGTTCTTGTTTATGCTGAGGAAGGAATAATCTGTGCTGAGATTTTCCCTAATGCAGAATATTGCAAGGATATGACTAAAACTGAGATGCAATCAATATGCAAAGATCATATCAATGAGATAAATAAGTCTGTTTCAAGCTCCAAGGCTATTCACAGACTCAGAATCAGAGAGTGCGAATTTGATAAAACAACATCAAATAAAATTAAGAGAAACCAGACTTCTCACGGCATATTGTGCTGAAAATAATTTGTGAAAAGGTGAATGAGTATGACATATGAAGAAATATTTGAAGCAGCTAAGAAGGAATTTATGAAAAGTGATGTGAGTCACTTAACCCAGCATCTGGCTGTTCAGGCTGATATAATCGGCGAAGGAAATGGTGCGTTTTATATAGAACTTAAAGATGGCAAGCTTTATGTGGAACCCTATGAGTACTACGATCATCATGTTAAGCTTATTGCAACAGGCAGTGATTTCTTTAAAATAGCTGACGGCTCAATGAATGCTGTAATGGCATATACGATAGGAAAACTTAAAATTGAAGGTGATCTTGGAAAAGCACTTGAACTTCAGCAGATTATTGAGTCTATAAAGAAAAATGAGAAAAAAGCAAAAAAGCTGCCAGAGTAAAAACGTCATAATATTAAAGCGGAGCAATTCATTTTCAGAACTGCTCCGCTTTTCTCTATAGGATATAACGCCTTGTTTAAATCAATATCTGCCATTGCTACTTCAGAACACCCATGTACGTATTGTGTCTGCCGCCAGCATTATCAGTTCAGTATTGCTTGGTTTTCCTATAGGATAAATAAATTTCTTGGCTATCAGCTCCGGGCATCTTTCATATGCCATTTCAATGGAATTTCTCATTGCTCTTTCAACACTGCCGGATTGTACACCATATTTCTTTGCTACAACATCATATATTTCGTAAGTTGAGTTTTCCATTATTTCCGGCTGTAACGCTGTGCATACTATACCGGTACGAAGATACTTATAACCTTTGAGATTTACCTGTATACCTATATCTCTGAGGAATCGTGTCGCCGCTCTCTCTGCTCTTACTTTGTATCCGCCGCAGTCTGTGGTAAATTTTATCAGACTGCATATACTTTCTACAGACAAGCTTTTTGATATGTATAAAATAGAATCATGGAATAACAACATATCAATCATATTGCTGTCATTTGTAATTATGATCGTTTGGACACAGCATTCCACATATCTCTCAGCAATGTCGCTTATTATAATGCGATATTTTTCAAACATCATTTCTGTTTCAAATTGATTTATCTCTTTATTTGATACAATGGCATAAATACCCATTCTTTGAAGATTTGCAGCAATTTTTACTCCGTATGCCTTATCCTTCATGTCTATTAAAACTTTTGTCTGTAAATTCATCATTCTTGTATAGCTCCTTTATATTTTTGTTTTCTGAAATCAGTATCAATTTTAAGCAATTTTGTCGAATGATATAATATAAACATTATACTAATACATATATCATATGTAAATGAGGTGTTTTGTCGAATACTTTTTGATTTGTTTGTTTTTTTCGTCAAAATACTGTATTGATATTTTATTGAAAGAATAATTCAGACTAATATGAAAAATAGGTGAATTTTTTTCTTTTTCTATTTTATTGTAAAGTCAAATGTGATATAATATAATAAATGTATCTGTTGCGTGGAAGGAGAACGGAATGAACATCAGAGATAAGCTCAACAATTTATTACAAGGTCGATATGGAAATGATGAATTAAATCGTTTCTTACTGATATTATACATTATTTTGATAGTGGCATATCTTTTTACCGGATTCTTCTGGCTTAATCTTCTTTCATTTATTGTTGCGGTCATATTTCTTTTTCGTTCTTTTTCAAAGAATTATGCTCAAAGAAGTTCGGAAAATAAATCCTTTTTAAAATTTACAGAACCTGTCAGACGTAAATTTTCTGAAATCCGCAATTCTGTAAAGTCCGGATACAGGATATTCACCTGCCCACAATGCAGCCAGAAAGTTCGTGTCCCAAAGGGCAAGGGCAGGATAAGAATAACCTGTCCTAAGTGCCGCAATGAATTTATAAAGCGGAGCTGAACATATGTACGGATATATACAGATATGCAAACCGGAACTGAAATTCAGAGAATTTGACGAGTACCGGACATACTACTGTGGCTTGTGTCATTCTTTAAAAGATCATTTTGGTTCGAAAGGACAGCTTTTCTTAAGTTATGACCTGACTTTCCTCGCTTTGCTTCTTGACAGCCTTTATGAGCCTCAGTCTGTAAAGAAAGAGTCAAGATGTATTGCCCATCCTTTAAAAAAACAGAATTACATCAAAAGTGAAGTTACTGAATATTCTGCTGATATGTGTCTTCTATTGGCTTCATATAAGCTTGAAGATGACTGGAAGGACGATGGAAACCTTTTAAAGAAAACGGCTAATATTCTCATATCCGGCAGGACTGATAATCTTCGAAAAAAATATATAAATAAATGCAGAATTATTGAAGAAGAACTTCAGAAGCTTGAGAAGCTTGAAAAGGAAAACTGCAGGAATCCGGAACTTACAGCATCATGTTTTGGAAGGATACTTTCTGAGGTGCTTGTCTACAAGGAAGATGTATGGACTGAAACTCTCAGTGAACTGGGATTTCATCTTGGTAAGTTCATTTATATCTCTGACGCCTTTGATGATCTGTCCAAAGATAAAAAAAAGCATCGCTACAATCCGTTTATTGATCAGAATGAACATGATCAGGATTTCATCGATTCAGTGGAAGAGCTTCTTAAAATAATGATCGCTCCTGCTGCGTCAGCATTTGAATATCTTCCAGTAATAAAAAATGCTGATATTCTTCGCAATATTTTATATGCAGGTGTATGGACTGCCTTCAGAAAACGAAAAAATGATTATTTAAATAAAGAAACAACAAAAAGCAAGGAGGAAACTGATGAGAGATCCTTATGAAATTCTTGGCGTATCCAGAAATGCTTCTGATGACGAAATAAAAAAGGCATATCGAAAACTATGCCGCAAGTATCATCCCGATCTGAATATGAACAAACCCAATGCTGATGAGTATGAAGCTCGTTTCAGGGAGATCCAGTCTGCATATCAGGAGATTATGGATGAACGGCAGGGTAAATCATCTGCCGGAGATTTTTATGGCAACAGAAATTATCAGTCTTCAGGCACTGATGATGCTTCAATGCACAAAAGAGCAGCTATAAACTATATCCAGAATCACAGATACGCTGAAGCAGTAAATGTTCTTAACTCAATTACTGAACGTGATGCAGAATGGTACTATATAAGTTCAGTTGCACAGGCAGGCATGAGAAACAATGCTGCCGCTTTACAGTATGCACGTACTGCCGTTCAGATGGAACCTAACAATATGCAGTATCAGATGCTTTTAAGGCAGCTGCAAAGCTCTTCTTATCAGTATAGTGAAATGCAGTCACCCTATTCTCAGACAGACGGCACAAGCGAATGCTTAAAATGCTGTGCTTACAATATTATCTGCAATGTCCTTCTTTCCTGCTGCTGCAGATACTGATAATTTTCTTAAATTTCCACTGGCTATTTACAAATCATAGAAAATATGATAAAATAACAGATATAAAGAGAAATAAGAATTATATTCTTAATAAAATTACAAGGGGTACAGTAATGAATTATAATTCATCTAAATCCGAAGCAGAAAGTTTATTTAATTTTGATGATGATTCAAACAGCTTTTTCAATGATGAATCTGATAAAAATTTATTGCATTCAGATATAGCGTCTTACAGACTGCGTGTTTCTGTTTCAACTCATATTGGCAAAGTGCGGGGCAATCATGAAGATAATTTTTATCTGAAAGGTATTTATCTTCATGAACATTTTCGCAATGACTTCTCTGCTACATATACAATTGATAATCCCGATGGAACATTTTTTGCAGTTTTCGACGGAATGGGCGGAGCTGCATATGGTGAAATTGCTTCAGAAATTGCAATGCAGACCTTACGTAAATATGAAAGCGCACTTGAACAGGCTGAAAATAACCGTTCAGTAGATCAGATTGTATCAGATTATACACGGGAAGCGAATAATGCAATTGTGGAAATGCTTCGTGAAAAGCAATCGTTAAGCGGTGGAACAACATTTGCAATGCTTTATTTCATGGGCGGATATGCAAGGCTTTATTATCTTGGCGACAGCCGAATCTACCTTGAACAAAAGTCTGGTATTGTTTGTCTTACACGTGATCATACGCTTGCTAATCAAAAGCTTGATGCAGGTATATACACTGAGGAAGAAGCTGAAAACAGTCCTGATCAGCATCGTCTGACATTATTTATCGGCTCGGATAAAAGTGAAGTTGGACTTAATGCTGACAGCCGCAGACCTGTTCCCATTCACCCTGGAAATAAGTTTGTACTTTGTACGGACGGTTTAAGCAATATGATTTCCGATGATGAAATTCATGAACTCCTTTCTCAGAATTACTTTAACGAAGCTGCCATTCTTGTTCAGGAAGCACTCAATCATGGCGGAGCTGACAATGCAACCTGTATTGTTCTGGAAATTATTTCTGATGAAGATTAATATTAATAAAAAATACCCGAAGATAAATAAAATTTCTTCGGGTATCTTTTTTATCTGAATTTTGAAAAGAATCCTCTTTTTTCAAAAGGTTCTCTTATGATTGAAAGAACTGTAAATCCTGTTTTTTCCATAACATCTTTAAGTTCGGCATCTGAAATATCATTTTCAGTTATTATAACAGTTTCGCCGTTTTTACGAGAAGAATTCACTTTTTTAATTTCCCATGCTTCCCGTATAGCCTCACTTGCATGAGCTTCACACATACTGCACATCATGCCTTCAAGCTTTAATGTAATTTTCAGCATACAGATACTCCTTTCAATGTTGATTTCATCGGCAGATTTATTGTATTTTTATCCTACTATTACCTTGTGGAATACCTTCTTTCCTTTTTTTATGATAGTTTCTCCCTCCAGAGTAATAACGGATTTCGGGTCTGTGATCTTAACATCATTTACAGAAACACCGCCCTGCTGTACAAGGCGTCTTGCTTCGCCGTTTGAAGCGGACAGTCCTGCCTTTACCATAAGATTCAAAATACCCATTCCGCCGTTTTCCAGCTCATCAGCAGAAATAGTTGTTGTAGGCATATTTGCATCAGAACCAGAACCGCTGAATACTGCTCTTGCTGCATTCTGTGCTTTTTCCGCCTCTTCCTTTCCATGAACCATTTCTGTAAGATGATATGCAAGCAATTCCTTTGCCTTATTAAGTTCCTGACCTTCCATGGTACGTTCCATTTCTTCAATTTCTTCAATCGGAATAAATGTGAGAAGCTTCAGACAGTTCATAACATCATCATCAGCAACATTTCTCCAGTACTGGTAGAAATCGTATACAGAACACTTTTCCTTGTCAAGCCACAAAGCACCCTTTTCAGTTTTGCCCATCTTCTTTCCTTCCTTTGTAAGAAGCAGAGATGATGTCATTGCATAAACTTCCTTGCCTTCAACACGGCGAACAAGGTCAACACCGCCCAACATATTGCTCCACTGATCGTTTCCGCCAAGTTCAAGAACACAGTTATAATTCTTATACAAATGCAGAAAATCATAACTCTGAAGAAGCATATAGTTAAATTCAAGGAATGAAAGGCCCTTTCCTTCAAGGCGTGACTTGAAGCATTCAGCAGTAAGCATCTGATTTACAGAGAAATACTTGCCGATATCACGCATAAAAGTAATGTAATTCATATCACGAAGCCAGTCGCCGTTTTTCACGATCTCTGCTTTTCCGTCAGAAAAATCGATAAAACGAGCCATCTGCTTACGGAAACACTCAGCGTTATAGTCTATTTCCTCCACTGTCATCATCTTTCGCATATCTGTTTTACCGGTAGGATCACCGATCATTGCAGTAGCAGTTCCAAGAAGTGCAATAGGCTTATGTCCGTGCATCTGCATATGCTTCATTAAAATAAGCTGGATAAAATGTCCTACATGAAGGCTGTCTGCTGTTGCATCAAAGCCGATATAGAATGCAACTTTTTTGTTATTTATCAGATCCTCTATCTTTTCTTCATGGGTTGTCTGGGCAACCAGACCTCTTCTTTTCAGTTCTTCAAAAAATGTCATTTTTACTTCTTCCTTTCAGATTATGCCGGATATTAAAAAGCCTCCGGCGTAATTAATACTGCCAGAGGACGATGTATTTCACCGTGGTACCACCTCAGTTTATCAGACGAAAAATCGCCTGACCTCAAAACGCTTTAACGGGCGTACCCGTGCTTCCCTACTATAAACAACACCGTACAAAGCACGTCATTGCTTATAATTTCAGAAAACCCGCTCCGAGATGTATTCACAATGCGCCGCTGCTCTTTCCACCAACCAGAGCCTCTCTGTTCCGCCGTAGAATTGCTACTATTTCTCATCAACACTTTTTTTTATTATATCATGTATTCCCATTCTTGTCAAGTACGGCAAATTAAAAAGAGCCGCTGAAACTTTTTCAGCGGCTCAGAAACTTTAGAGAACCTTTGAGATAAAATCCTTAAGACGTGGATTCTTAGGATTGCCGAAAAATTCTTCCGGTCCGTTTTCTTCAACGATTTTTCCTCCGTCCATAAACATAACACGAGATGCAACTTCACGTGCAAAACCCATTTCATGTGTGACAACGATCATTGTCATGCCTTCATTCGCAAGTTCCTTCATAAGTGACAGAACTTCTCCAACCATTTCCGGGTCAAGTGCAGATGTAGGTTCATCAAAAAGCATAACCTCCGGATTCATTGCCAAAGCACGTGCAATTGCAATACGCTGTTTCTGACCTCCGGACAGCTGTGAAGGATAACTGTCTGCTTTATCGGAAAGCCCTACTTTTTCAAGTAATTCCATTGCTTTTATATCAGCTTCATCCTGTGTCATAACCTTCAGCTTGACGGGCGCAAGAGTGATATTTTTGCGTATAGTCAAGTGCGGAAATAAATGAAAATGCTGAAACACCATTCCCATTTTCTCACGTACTTCATAAAGCTGCTTGTCTTTCATTGCAGTCAGATCCTGACCGTCAAAGGAAATTGTACCGGAAGAAGGCGTTTCAAGCCTGTTTATGCACCTGAGAAATGTACTTTTGCCCGATCCGGAAGGACCGATTATTACAACTTTTTCTCCCTTGTTTATTGTAGTATTTATACCTTTGAGAATATGCAGATCACCAAAGTATATCTCCAGATCTTTAACCTCTATCACTCTTTGCCAGCCTCCTTTCAAGCTTGGTTACAAGCCAGCTTAATATCATAACCATTATAAGATATATAAGTGCAACGGCTATAAGAGGCAGAAAAGCTTCATATGTATCGCTTCTTATAATATCGCCGCCCTTTGTAAGATCTGCAAGGGCGATATAACCAGATACAGATGTTTCCTTTAGGAGTACGATAAATTCATTAGCCAGTGCAGGAAGTACATTTTTAAAAGCCTGAGGCAGAATGATGAACAGCATAGTCCTGGGATAGTTCATGCCAAGGCTCATTCCTGCTTCAAACTGTCCTTTATCGATTGACATTATTCCGGAACGGACTATCTCTGCAACATATGCAGCGGAATTCAGTCCGAATGCAAGAACTGCTACAAATGTCTTATCAATATTAACTGAGCCAAAAATAACAAAATAAATGATAAGCAGCTGTACAACAACAGGAGTTCCGCGTATTACTGTAAGATAAATTTTAGAAATTGCATTTAAAAATTTAAGCTTACCTGTTTTATCGTGAGTTGCACGAACAATAGCAATAAGGAATCCTAAAGCCATACCCAGAATAACAGCAAAAAACGTTATCTCCAACGTAGTAAGAAGGCCGTCAGTCAGATATCTCCATCTGTCCTTAACTATAAATGTATCATAAAGAGTTTGCAGAAAATCTTGAAAAAAGTTCACTTTACAGGCTCCTTCCCCGGATATCAGTCTTTACGAACAATAATAACCTGTGTGGACACAGTGTAGCCCTGTGTGAAAGAAACATTTTTCAGACGGTCTTCAGTAACGGACATTCCTGCAACACCTACATCTGCCTTACCGGAATCTACAGCAGCGATAATAGAGTCAAATTCCATATTTTCAATAACCAGTTCCATATCAAGATAATCACATACAGCGTTCATCATATCAACATCTACGCCAACTATCTCACCGCTTTCCATGCTTTCATAAGGAGGAAATTCAGCATTTGTAGCCATAATTAATTTTCCATTTGAACGGTCAAGACTTGAATCAGGTGTATATGATACATGGTCAGCGTCAACACCGATCCAGTGAGATGTTATTTCATCAAGTGTGCCGTCATTTTTAAGATGAGTAATTGCATCATCAATTTTAGAACCAAGCTCATCATTGCCTTTTTTGTAAGCAATGGCATATTCTTCTTCAACAAAAGGATCCTCAAGGATTCTCAGCGTATCGTTCTTTTCAACAAATACCTTTGCAGGTTCGCTGTCAATGATCACTGCGTCAATTTTACCCTGTTTAAGAGCCTGAATTGCATCTGCACCTTTGTTGTAAGGCTCAACAGTTGCGTCTTCCACTTCATCACAGGCATAGATATAGCCTGTAGTGCCAAGCTGGGCGCCAATTGTCTTTCCTTTAAGATCATCGGCTGAGAATACTGTGTTTGCTGCCGGACCGCCGCAGCCTGTCAGACACGCACAAAGTAATACTCCGGCAGTAAATAATACATTTTTCTTTTTCATAATAAACATTCCTTTCAAATTGCGTAATATAATAACATCATAGTATTATTATAGCGAAGCAGGTCAAAAAATGCAATAGCTTTTTTATGAATAGTATAAACTGTAAAAAAATGAATAATTTTGATTAAAATATGAACCGATCTGTCAATCTTCAAACAGCGGTACAATTTCCTGACGATTTACATCAATAAGACCCATTGTAGTCATTTTAAGAGAAGGAATAACAGGCAGGCTCACAAACGCCATATTCATGAAAGGCTCAATATCCTTAGGAACACCAACCTCATATACTGCATTTCTGACTTTATAATTCTGAGAAGCTGCACACTCAGCTGACTGGTCACTCATTAGTCCCGCTATCGGCAGCGGCATTTCTGCTATTATTCTGCCCTCCTTAACAACAACATTTCCTCCTCCGATTTCACGTATTCTGTTCCCTGCAATTGCCATATCTTCTTCACTTGCTCCGATGATAATCAGATTATGTGAATCATGGGATACAGACGATGCAATAGCACCTTGCTTTAATCCGATTCCATGAATGAAACCAAGTCCGATATGTCCAGTATTATGATGCCTTTCGCATACGGCAAGCTTCAGAAGGTCCCTGTTTGTATCAATACCATTATTAATTGAAAAATCAATGTCAAAGAAAAGCTCCTCTGTAATCAGCTGACCGGGAATAACGCCAATGGTTCTGCATTTACCGGTATGAGGCGTAAGCATAAAATTATCAGCAGACAAAACCGGCATTCTGAATGAACTTAATACACTTTCTCTTAGCGGTCCGGAAATAACAGGAGATTCAAATTCTATTACCCTGCCGTTTTCACATACTTTACTGCCATAATAATACACCTCATTTATTTTTATTTCATCAAGGTTATCAAGAACAAGCAGATTTGCAGCATATCCCGGAGCAACAGCACCAACACCTTTTAGACCAAAGCACTGTGCAGCCTGAATGGTTGCCATTTGTATTCCGGTTACAGTAGATTTTCCATTTGCAGCAGCTTTTCTTATTATGCTGTCAATGTGTCCGTTTTCAATTATATCCGCAGGATGCTTGTCATCTGTAACAAGAATACAGCGGTGAGAATAAGGAGCATCAAACAAAGGAAGCATATCTATAAGATTTCTTGCAGCAGTTCCTTCACGAATCATGATCCATTGACCTTTTCTGATACGCTCTATTGCCTCATCTGATGAACAGCATTCATGATCGTCATTGATTCCTGCCGCTATATATTTATCCAGTTCCCTGCCTGTAAGCTTCGGAGCATGGCCGTTAATGATTTTTCCCGACCTATGTGCTTCTTTTATCTTTCGCATTACTTTTTCATCATCTGACACTACGGCAGGATAATTCATAAGTTCGCCCAGACCAAGTACACGTGGATATTTATAGAATGAATTTAGATCCTCAGCTTCCAGTACTGCACCAGCCTCATCAAAGTTAGTAGCCGGGACACATGACGGCAGCATTATATACACTGTCATGGGAATATTTTCACTTGCTGCAAGCATAAAACGTATTCCATCAGTTCCGCATACATTTGCAATTTCATGCGGGTCTGCAATGACTGCAGTAGTTCCGTGAGAAATACAAGCCCTTGCAAATTCACAAGGCAAAAGCATAGTGCTTTCAATATGAATGTGACCGTCAATAAATCCGGGACATATATATTTGCCCGACACGTCATTTACAATATCTGCATCGGAATTATCATAGCCTCCTGTACCTGTAATTACGCCGTCTTCTATAAGCACATTCTGTTTTTCTATTTCACCTGTGAAAACATTCACAACAAAGCCGTTTTTTAAAAGAAGTTTCATAATGATCCTCCAAATCATAAATATAAATATATTTTACAGAAAAAAATTCAATATGTCAATGGATAAAAAAAATTTCACTTTGCATTATTCACAATATATCATTTTCAGCAAAATCACGGCATAATCTTATAAAATGAAGCATTTCCTATTATTTTTTAGTAAAACCGAATAATTTTCTTGACATATATTTTGTTATGTGTTATTATAATAGTCATGAGAGAGCAGAAAGCGTCTGTGACGCAGCAAGTCAGCATACTGACCTTTGGTCTGGTTTGCATTAATATAAATGGGTTATTTACACACACTCATTCAGGTATAGCTTATGCTGTACCTTTTTTATTTTATTTCTGGAGGGTAAAAACATGGAATTCAGCTTCATATTTTTCTTCAACAGTATTTTTCTTGGAGTCGGTCTTGCAATGGATGCTTTTTCCGTATCTCTTGCCAACGGTCTTAATGAACCGAAAATGGGCAAAAGCAGAATGGGCGTGATAGCCGGAACATTCGCATTCTTTCAGGCACTTATGCCAATGCTCGGATGGATTTGCGTTCATACAATAGTTCAGTATTTTAAGTCATTCCAAAGCTATATACCATGGATAGCTCTTGCCCTTCTTCTGTTTATAGGCGGAAAAATGCTTATCGAGGGCATAAAAAACTCCGGAGAAGGTGAAACCAGTTCTTCGGTTGGCATTGCTGCACTCATTCTCCAGGGAATAGCAACGTCTATTGACGCATTATCAGTAGGTTTCACTATTTCTGACTATGGTCTGATCATGGCGCTTATATGTTCTATGATAATTGCAGCAGTTACATTTTTTATCTGTATGGCAGGTCTTCTGATAGGAAAACGTTTCGGCACTAAATTTTCTAACAAGGCAACCATACTTGGCGGTATTGTACTTATTGCCATAGGTATTGAGATATTTATCACAGGCATCTGATTTCAATTACAACAAGACCCGTAATCACTGAAAAAAAGTGATTACGGGTCTTGCTTTTTTCAGTATGGACTTTTAACATTTTTCTGAGCCTTTGAAACTGCTTCTTCAAGGGTCATGCCGGAATAATCCTGGGCAGAAAAACATCTGCCGGATTTCATATCATCAGCAAAAGCACCTATTACAACACCCGGCAATGCGCTTTCAGGTGAATAAGGAGCATTCGGACCGCCAAGATCAGTTCTGCACCAACCTGGATCAGTCAGACTCAGCATCACATTGGTTCCTTCATATTTACTTCCAAGATCAATTGTTACCTTATCAAGAGCTGCCTTGCTGGCAGAATAGCCTGCCTGCTGCGGATCAAGAGTAATGCCGCTTGTGGTATTAACTATTCTTCCAAAACCTTTTTCAGACATTTTCGGAAGAAAATGATAGCATATCATCATTGGAGCAATGGTGTTTATTCTGAAACTTATTTCATAGTCGCTTACAGGCGTCTTAAGATATTCATCTCTGTATGCTATCTGAACACCGGCATTATTCAGAATAATGTCAATATCCGTACAGTTACCATCAATTGTCCTCAGCATTTTCTCAACGTCCTCCGGACTGCTGAAATCAGCCTCCACAGTATAAGCTTCAACTCCAAGGGATCTTACTTCAGAGAGAACCTTTTCACAGTGTTCTTTTTTACGGCTTTGCAAAACTAAATTGCAGCCTCGCTCAGCCATGAAAATTGCAGTCAGATATCCAATACCTCTGCTTGCGCCTGTAACAAGAGCCCATTTTCCTTTAACATTTGTCACATCAATACCTCCGTTCAATAACAAATATACCTTTTCACACGAAACGCATTTTAATCAGTATATCATACTTGACTTTATATGTCAATTACAATTTCGTATAATGAGCGTAACATCTGCAGTAAACTGCACATAATATCAGAAAATATAAAAGAAAAGAGGCTTCATATGATACGAAGAAAAGAAACAATGGACGGAAATCAGGCAGCGGCTCATGTTGCGTATGCTTATACTGAAACTGCTGCTATATATCCGATAACACCTTCTTCCGGTATGGCTGAATATATGGACGAATGGGCAGCTGCCGGAAGAAAAAACATATTTGGTCAGAAGGTTCAGATTGCTGAAATGCAGTCTGAAGCAGGCGCTGCCGGTGCTGTACACGGTTCACTTGCCGCTGGTGCGCTTTCTTCAACATTTACCGCATCCCAGGGACTTCTCCTTATGCTTCCAAATATTTACAGAATTGCCGGTGAATTACTGCCGGGTGTTTTCCATGTTGCTGCAAGAACTATAGCAACACATTCTCTTTCCATTTTCGGTGATCATTCAGACATATATGCCTGCCGTCAGACAGGCGTCGCTATGCTCTGCTCTTCAAGTGTGCAGGAGATAATGGATCTTGCCCCGGCTGCACATATTGCGGCAATAAAAGGCAGAATACCATTTATCCACTTTTTTGACGGCTTCCGTACATCTCATGAAATGCAGAAAATTGAGGTATGGGATTATGATACCCTTCGTGATTTCATGGATTCAGAAGCATTGCAGATTTTCCGGAAAAATTCGCTGAATCCGGAGCATGGAAAAATTATGGGATCTGCACAGAATCCGGATATTTTCTTTCAAAACAGAGAAGCGTCAAACTTGTACTATGACAGACTTCCGGAAATTGTCCGCAGTGTTATGAAAAAAATTAATAAAGTTTCCGGTACGGACTATGATATATTTAATTATTATGGTTGTGAAGATGCTGAACATATTCTTGTAGCAATGGGTTCTGTATGTGAAACCGCTATGGAAACAATTAAACTAATGAACAAAAACGGCGGAAAATACGGTCTTATTAAAGTAAGACTGTATCGTCCTTTTGACAGTATTGCGTTCCTTCAAACAATACCGGATTCTGTAAAGCAGATTACTGTACTTGACCGCACAAAAGAACCCGGTTCCGCAGGTGAACCTCTTTTCCTGGATATTGCAGCTGTCATTAAAGAAAGCCCTTTCAATTCAATAGCAGTTTATTCCGGAAGATATGGATTAAGCTCAAAGGATACTTCACCCGAGTATATTGCGGCGGCATTGCTTAACAACAGCAAAAAGCACTTTACAATAGGAATTAATGATGACGTTACCTTTCTTTCACTGCCTCCTGTTATTAATATTGACCCTTTGGCTGAAGATATTTATCAGTGCAAATTCTGGGGCCTTGGAGGCGACGGAACCATAAGCGCTAATAAATCTTCTGTTAAAATTATTGGAAACAATACGGATCTGAATGCACAGGCTTATTTTGAATACGATTCAAAGAAATCACGGGGACTTACAATATCTCATTTAAGATTCGGAAAAAGTTCTGTTCATGCTCCTTATCTAATCAGGAAGGCTGATTTTGCCGCCTGTCATAATCCGGTATATATGCACAAATTTAAAATTGCCGAAGAAGTAAAGGACGGCGGAATATTTCTTTTAAACTGTGGGTGGAAAGAGGATAAGCTTGAACAATATCTGCCTGACAATGCAAAAAAATATATTGCAGAACACAATATCCGTTTCTATATAATAGACGCACTTGAAATTGGCAAAAAGACAGGACTGAACAGTAAAATAAGCACTATTTTACAGGCAGCTTTTTTTAAGGTTACAGGGATACTTCCGGAAGAAAAGGCAAAAAGCCTTATGAAAAAAGCCGCCGAATTGGCATATGGAAAAAAAGGCGAAAAAATCATTCAGATGAATTTTCAGGCAATCGACCTGGGAATGAATAATGTTCATGAAGTAAATGTGCCGAAAGAGTGGAGAAATGCTTCTGATGTTCCCTTAAATCAGAAGCTTCTTCCTGACAGACCGGAAACCATTGAATATGTAGAAAAGATCCAGAAACCTGTACTGATGCAGGAGGGCAATGATCTTCCTGTTTCTGCGTTTATGCCGTATTCAGACGGAAGCTTTCCTATGGGCACAACAGCTCATGAAAGAAGAAACGTTGCTGTTGAAATACCGGTATGGATCCCGGAAAACTGTATAAGATGCTGTTTATGCTCATATGTGTGCCCTCATGCAGTCATAAGACCTGCTGTCTTGACAGATAAAGAACGTATGAAGGCTCCGGAAGGGATAAAATTCATTCCGGAAACAAGTATCAAAGGAGATGAACAATGCAGCTTTTCCATAGTTATTTCGGAAACTGACTGCACAGGCTGCGGTTCCTGCGCCGGAGTATGCCCCGGTAAAAAAGGTTCAAAGGCGCTTGAAATGATACCTGCATCTCAAAAATCAGAACATCAGAAATATTTTGATTACTGCAAGGTTCTTCCGGAAAAACCATGGGTGCTTGAAAAGTTCAGAAAAAACACTGTAAAAGGAAGTCAGCTTCGCAAACCACTGCTTGAATTCAGCGGTGCCTGTGCAGGCTGCGGCGAAACACCCTACGCAAAACTTGCTGTTCAGCTTTTTGGCGAAAGAATGTATATTGCAAATGCAACCGGATGCACCTCTATCTGGGCAAATTCTTCACCTTCTGCCGCATATTGCCTTTCAGATAATGGCAAGGGGCCTGCATGGTCAAATTCTCTTTTTGAAGACGGCGCTGAGTTCGGATTTGGAATGGCACTTGCATATAATTCTGTCAGGAACAAGCTTAAAGATTATGTTAATGTTTTACTGAATGAAGCAGGCATTCCGGAAGAAGCAAAAAACACTATGGCTGAGTGGCTGAAATCATACCATAACGGAGATGAAAACACATCTGCAAGCAAAAAGCTGACTAAAACTTTAGAGAATTATTCATCTAATACAAAAAACGAGCTGGTTAAAGAAATTCTAAACAACAAAGAATATCTATCCAAAAAATCCTTCTGGGTATTCGGCGGCGACGGCTTTGCTTATGATATTGGCTTCGGCGGTCTTGATCATGTATTGGCAAGCGGATGTGATATAAATATACTTGTATTTGATACCGAGGTTTATTCAAACACAGGCGGTCAGGCATCTAAAGCAACTCCAACAGGTGCAGAAGCTAAATTTGCGTCCGGAGGCAAAAAGAATTCCAGGAAAAATCTTGCAGCACTGATGATGAGCTATGAAAATGTATACGTGGCTCAGATCGCAATGGGTGCCGATTACAATCAGACATTAAAAGCTATGATCGAAGCGGAGAGTTACAATGGACCCTCTCTTATAATCGCATATTCGCCATGTATAAGCCACGGCATAAAAACAGGCCTTGGAAGCTCACAGCATGAACAAGCTAAGGCAGTTGAATCCGGTTACTGGCATATTTTCAGATTCAATCCGGATCTTATTAAATCCGGTAAAAATCCTCTGAGCCTTGATTATTCCAGACCGTTTACAGAATTTGAGGAGTTTTTATCCGGCGAACTCAGATTTACTTCGCTGAAAAAATCAAATCCGGAAGAATCTTCGGAACTTTTCAGAAAATCTGAATCCGACGCAAAGAGAAGATATGAATGGATAAAAAAACTGCATCAGATTTATGATAATGATACTCATAAACAGAATTAAATTTCTGGTGATTTATATAAAAACAGAACTGCTGCACAGGAATAGTAGCAGCAGTTCTGTATAAATGAAATATTATGATATTGTCTTTCAAGTCAGTTTATTTTTTTATTATTTTATAGTAAATCTTTGATGTCAATAGATAAACTATCATGTAGAAAATAGTAAACAGAAGAAAACATCCGCAGGTGCATATGATGTAGAGCTTTGTATTGGTAAGTGTCATGGCTGCAAGAATGCTTTTAATCATGGGAAATGCAAAAATAATGTGCATTCCTGCCATGATAAGAGGCAGAAAGAATACAGTTAAAACCTGTGAGTGTATTGTTTTTTTCACCTCTTCCCTGCTCATGCCCACATTTTGCATTATTATAAAGCGCTGTCTGTCTTCATATCCTTCTGATATCTGCTTGTAATATATTATCAGGACAGCTGCAATTATAAATGTGATGCCAAGAAATACACCCAGGAAAAACAGTCCCCCAAAAAGACTAAGTGCAGAATCACGGTCTTCTTCCCTGTTATCAATTATTATACTGTATTTGTCTTCGGATTTTGATATCTCTTTTGCAGCTTCAGATATATCTTTGCAGAATGCAGCTGCAGCGTCCTTATCATCTGTATCACAGCCGAAAAATAAGCTGATTTCTGAAGCATTCTCTCTATAAATATCCTTCTGGATACGATCAAACTGTTTGATCGCCGTCATATCCTTTACTACTATCTGACAGGGCTGTGCAACATTTGCACTGATTAAACCATTTCTGAAAGTGAATTCTGATGAATAACTGAAAGTTTGTTTTATGTTATAATTTTTTCCGAAAAGATCAAGACTTTTATAATTCGTCATATTTTCATCTGTACACAAAATAATCTCATCGTCATCAAGAGTAACCTTTTCACCGCAGATATCAGCAAAATCATCTTCTGTTACGATCATCAGAACCGAGAACTGGTTATAGTACGACATATCCATTGATTCCGGAATAAAAAAGCTGTTTTCGTCCCTAACTGCTGAAAACGAAAGATAATCATAGAAAACTTTGTTTTTCATGTTTATATTCTTTTCCTCAGCAGTTTTTTCTATATATTCAGAAAATTTCTTCCTGTCTTTATCCGATTCTCTGCCGTAATATACTGTTATATCATATGGATATCGTGTATTTATAACATCTTCCACACCAATAATGAGAGATGTGGTTGAGGATATCATTACAAGAACCATTGTTGAAAGAATGCAGATATTTGCAAGGCCCACTGCATTCTGCTTCATGCGGTAAAGCATTCCGGAAACTGAAGTAAAATGATTTATTTTATAATAATATCTCTTGTTTTTTCTGAGAATTTTCAGAAGAGCAATACTTCCGGAGGTAAAAAGCAGGTATGTTCCTGCAATTACAAGAATTACTGCAACAAAAAATAGAGTAACCGCCGATACCGGATTTTTCGTTGAAACAGCGAAATAATATCCTGTTCCAAGACACAGAACACCAAGTACTGCCAGTATCCATTTAGTTTTTGGTTCCTTTTCGCCTGTATCACTGCCTTTAAGAAGTTCAGCCGGCTTTGCAAGGTGTATCTGCCGTACAGAATTAATAAATATACAGAAAAATATAACACCGAAAAGAATAAGTGCTTTTGCCATGGCATAAAAAGAAATATAAAATTCCGGTAAGGTATTGCTTCCGAGTATTCTTGCAAGTGACAAAAACATAAGCTTGTCAAGTATTGCTCCTGCAAAAAAACCTCCTGCAAGGCTTATAAGAATCATATAGACTGTTTCAAATGCAAGTATCCTTGATATATGCCTTTTCTCCATTCCAAGGATATTAAGTAATCCGAATTCTTTTTTTCTCCGCTTTATAAGAAAGCTGTTCGTATAAAACAGAAATACGAATGAAAATACAGCGATCACCTTGCTGCCAAGGGTAAGTGTATATTCAACTGTTTCAGAACCCATAATGCTGTTTAATGATTCATTCATAGATAAAGCTGTAATAATGTAATACATTGCCACAGTCAGTATACAGCTGATAATATACGGAATATAAGTCTTTGAATTCTTCTTTATATTATTGGCGGCAAGCTTTGCATAGAAAACATTATTCATTATTCTCACCGCCTGTTGCGAGCAAAGTCAGAGTATCAGATATTTTCTGATACATTTCTTCGTTAGTACTGTTTCCTCTGTAAATCTGATGGAAAACCTCGCCGTCTTTTATAAACAGCACACGTCCTGCATGACTTGCAGCTTTTACTGAATGTGTTACCATTAAGATTGTCTGCCCATTTCTGTTAATATCAGAAAAAATCTTCAGCAGACTGTCTGTTGCTTTGGAATCAAGTGCACCTGTGGGCTCATCTGCAAGAATAAGCTTAGGGTCAGTGATTATTGCCCTTGCAACAGCTGCCCTTTGTTTCTGACCACCGGAAACCTCATACGGGAATTTTTCAAGGATATCACTGATACCAAGCATTTCAGCTATGGGTTTAAGTTTTCTTTCCATATAGGAAAAATCTTTTCCTGACAGAACAAGAGGAAGGAAAATATTGTCCTTTAGTGAAAATGTGTCAAGAAGATTAAAGTCCTGAAATACAAATCCCAGATTTTCTCGTCTGAATGCAGATATTTCTTTTTCTTTTATAAGGGATAAAGGCTTTCCCTCAAGAATAACATCACCGTTTGTTGGCTTGTCAAGCGCTGCAAGAATATTCAGCAGAGTGGTTTTTCCGGAACCGGATTCTCCCATAATTGCAGCATATTCACCCTCTTCAACAGAAAATGCAACATTTGACAAGGCTCTGATATGATTGCCTCCGAATTTAGAAGTGTAGATTTTTTCAACACCCTTTACTTCAAGTATAGCCATTAAAATGCCTCCTTTTTTTCTTTGGACAGCTGCACACGAAATATTGTGTCATACTGCCTTTACGATATAATAATAACACGAAAGCCGGAGATGCAACATCGATTTGTGTGACATTCCGGCTGTTTTATGTGACATTTTTGTAAGGTCAATACTATTGGCAATACCTATTCTGTTTTAAGAGGCGCACTTTGCAGGTCAATCGAAAATGCACTTCCCTTTCCAGGAACAGATTCCGCAGTTATTCTGTGGGAAAGCTTGTCAGCTGCCTTTTTGCAAAGATAAAGTCCTATTCCTGTGGATTTTTTGTCCGCCCTGCCGTTGTAGCCTGTAAAACCCTTTTCAAATATTCTTGGAAGATCCTCAGAAGAAATGCCAATACCAGTATCTGCTATACAAAGAAGCTTATCAGGTGAAACAGTAATAGTAACGCCGCCTTTTTCCGTGTATTTTACAGCGTTTGAGAGAATTTGCTCTATTATAAAAAGAAGCCACTTTTCATCTGTAAGTACTGTTATTTGTGTTCCGGAATATTGCAGGCTAAGTTTTTTTCGTATGAACTGAGGAGCGTATTTTCTCACAGCATTTCTTATAATATCATCCAGGCTGTAAACTTTAAAAACGAAATCAGATGAAACGCTGTCAAGCCTTATATAAAATAATGCCATTTCAGCATACTGCTCTATACGGAAAAGTTCCGCCAGAAGTTCCCGGTGTTCTTCTGTATCCTCACTCTGAAGTATCATTGTCATAACAGAAATAGGCGTTTTTATCTGATGTATCCATGTTGAATAATAATCTATGCTTTCGCTTCTTTCCTGCTGATACACGGAAATTTTTCTTTTATATTCAGAGCTAAGCTTTTTTATCATTCTTATGTAATCGTATTCTGCTGACGTGGCAGGTTCGGGCAGTTCCTCAGTCATAATTAAAATATTTTCAAGAATATGCTCACGCTGCTTATGACGCCTGAGAAATTTATTAAACCGGACAAAAAATACAACTGTTAAAATAACAAAGCACAGAAATGCAGCGTAAATCACAGCTTCCGTATTTACATTATAAAGAAAAAACACAAACATGAAAATCAGTGCAAAGACTGCAAATAAAATTATTTCTGTAAGATTCTGTCTTAAATACCTTATAAACATTTTCATAGCTCAATAATATAACCGCTGCCCACCTTTGTTTTAATAAAATCAAATAATCCTGTCTGTTCAAGCTTTTTTCTAAGCCTTGTTACATTAACTGTAAGGGTGTTTTCCTCTACATAACAGTCATCCTGCCATAGCTTTGTCATGAGTGTATCACGGCTTACAATCCTGCCCTTGTTTTCAAGCAGCGTAATCAGTATTCTGAACTCATTCTTTGTAAGCTCAACAGAATTATTCTTGTATGTCAGTACAGCGTTATTCAGATTCAAAGAGGCTCCCTTATGCTCCAGAACCGGTGCCTTATCCGATATTTCATATGTGCGGCGAAGTATTGCCCTTATTTTTGCAGTCAGCACATTTGGTTCAAATGGCTTGGCAATAAAATCATCGCCGCCCATGTCCATTGCGATTATGATATTCATATTATCAGAAGCTGATGAAATAAAAACTACGGGTACATTTGATGTTTTTCTTATTTCTGTACACCAGTGATATCCGTTGTAATATGGCAGCATTATATCCATAAGAACAAGATCGGGTTCGTACTTATTATACTCATCAAGTATATTTTCATAGTTTCTGACGCATATTACCTCATAATTCCATGATTCAATATGTTTTTTCATTGCTGCTGCAAGTGCATTATCGTCTTCTGCTATCATAATTCTGTACATCAATCATCATCCGTTCATCACCATATTATTAGCTGCACTTTAAAAGCTTTTCCTATTGCCTTACTTTTACGGGCATACGCTCTATATGTACATTATAATATCATACCGAATAATTTGTCAAGCACATTTTTATTTATTTTTGGCAACACCGCACAAAGCACGTCTTACGACTCTGTACGCAATCTGCTTGCAGCTTTTCCGTCATATTTCACAAAAAGCCTCGCTGATACACAAAGTATCAGCTGCGTTTTTTGTTTCATCTGACAAAAAATCTGACTGCACATCTTACGCACAGTCTTTGTGCGGTATTACCTTTTATATACTTGATTTCATATTTATGATGATTTTTATTGCAAAAAAGATAGTTATGTGATATAATTGTTATATAATATTCAGCAAAAAGATGAAAGGAGAAGTTTGTATGAATAAAAAGTATGAGAATCATACAGACATCCCTAATGATGAGGAAATATATCATC
>JAQXHO010000159.1 GCA_029007315.1 Oscillospiraceae bacterium | reverse complement strand
GAAGTAGTATGAAAAAGTATGTATGCAGCGCTTGCGGCTGGGAATATGATGAGGAACTTGGGGCTCCTGAACTGGGTATTGCTCCCGGAACAAAATTTGAGGATCTACCTGATGATTTTGAATGTCCTATTTGTACAGTCGGCAAGGAAATGTTCAGTGAAGAAGCATAAGGAGGACTATCATGGAACAGAAATTTTATATTTGTGAGCATTGCGGAAAAATCATTGCAGTAGTAAAGGAAAGCGGTGTGCCTGTTATGTGCTGCGGTCAGAAGATGAAGGAGATAATTCCAGGAACTACTGAAGCTGCAGTTGAAAAGCACATTCCCGTATATACAGTTGAAAACAATATTGTAAAGGTTAAGGTTGGAGAAGTGACACATCCTATGGTTTCTGGACATTATATAGAATGGGTTTCACTTCAGACAAAGCAGGGAAATCAGAGAAAACTCCTTTCTCCTGATAATGCTCCCGAAATATGCTTCGCACTTTGCGAGGGCGATGAAGTTGAAGCAGTTTATGCATACTGCAATCTTCACGGCTTGTGGAAAGCCTGAATAAAGGATCAAATAGGCGGCGGTGTATAATTCCTGCCGCCTTTTGTTTCAGAAAGACAGACACTGCAATAATATGTCATCATAGACTCGCATAAAATCTATATGGAGGCGATGCAGATGATATGCAGCTTGACGGAGCTGAAAGACAAGGACATAATAAACATCTGCAGCGGAGAAAATCTGGGTTATGCAGACGATGTGTGCCTTGACACTAAAACAGCAGCGGTAACGGGTCTTATAATATATGGAAAACCACGATATTTCGGAATTTTCGGACCTCGTGAAAAGTACATTGTGAGTTACGAAAACATCAGACTTATCGGTAAAGATGTCATACTTGCAGAAATAGGCAAAAAAGGTGATTTGTATAATTTAGATAAAATATAATGATAAATGTTTTAAAAATTCAGCTATGAGAAAATAATATTTCCCTTGCCAAAAATAAGAAAGTGTGGTATAATAATTAGGCAATTCGCACGTTCGGTTTTTGCAGACCGGTGCTTGTGAAAACAAGTCGTCTGCAAGTCAAGTCGAGCGGAGGGCAAAAAAACCAATATTTAGGAGGACTACACAATGGGAGTAGTATCAATGAAGCAGCTCTTGGAAGCTGGCGTACACTTCGGTCACCAGACCAGAAGATGGAACCCGAAAATGGCTCAGTACATTTTCACAGAAAGAAACGGCATCTATATCATCGACCTGCAGAAGACAGTAAAGAAGCTTGATGAAGCATATATGTTCGTTCGTGACATTGCTGCACAGGGCGAGTCTGTACTTTTCGTAGGTACAAAGAAGCAGGCTGGCGATTCCATTAAGGAAGAAGCAATCCGTGCAGGCGCTTACTATGTAAACGCACGTTGGCTTGGCGGTATGATGACAAACTTCACAACAATCCAGAGAAGAATCAAAAGACTGGAACAGCTCCACGAAATGGAGAACGACGGTACATTCAACCTGCTGCCTAAGAAGGAAGTCGGCAAGCTGCAGCTCGAAATCGAGAAGCTTGAAAAGTTCCTGGGCGGTATCAAGGATATGAAGAAGCTGCCTGGCGCTCTATTTATCGTTGACCCCCGCAAGGAGAGAATCGCTGTTGCAGAAGCTAAGAAGCTGAATATTCCGATCGTTGCTATCGTAGATACAAACTGCGATCCTGATGAAATCGACTATGTAATTCCGGGTAACGATGACGCTATCCGTGCAGTACGTCTGATTGCAGGCGTTATGGCTGACGCTATCATCGAAGGCAGACAGGGTGCTGACGCATCTGCAGAGGCTGCTGTTGAAGAAACAGCTGCTGAGGAAGCTGCTGCTGAATAAGACTTTAAACCCGAATATGTAAGTGTTCATATTCGGGTTTTTCTGAATAGAAAAAGATTATAGGAGGAACTAAAAATGGCAATTACTGCTAAAGATGTAAATGAACTGCGCAAAATGACAGGCGTAGGCATGATGGACTGTAAAAAGGCTCTGACTGAAACTGACGGCGACGTAGAAAAGGCAATTGAGCTGCTTCGTGAAAAGGGACTTGCAAGCCAGGCTAAGAAGGCTGACAGAGTTGCAGCTGAAGGCATGGTTGTAGCAAAGGTAAACGCTGACAATACAATCGGTGCAGTTGTAGAAGTAAATTCTGAAACTGACTTCGTTGCTAACACAGATGAATTCAAGGCTTTCGTAAACGTTGTTGCTGATACAATCATCGAAAAGAATCCTGCTGACATTGAAGCTCTCAAGGCTTGCACTGTTGCAGGCGGCACAGCTACTGTTGAAGAAGCTCTCCAGGAACTGTTCCTGAAGATCCGTGAGAACCTCCAGATCCGTCGTTTTGTTCGTCTGGAAGGTATTCTTGTTCCCTATATCCACGGCGGCGGCAAGATCGGCGTTATGGTTAAGGCTGAGGCTCCTGAGGCTACAGAAGGCGTTCTGACAGCTGCTAAGGACTGCGCACTGCAGGTTGCAGCTATGAATCCTCCTTACCTGAAGAGAGAAGATGTTCCGGCTGATGTTCTCGAAAACGAGAAGAAGATCATTCTGGCTCAGATGGCTGAGGATCCTAAGATGGCAAGCAAGCCTGAACAGGTTAAGGAAAAGATCGCTGAGGGTAAGGTTGGCAAGTACTATTCCGAGAACTGCCTGCTTGAGCAGACATTCGTTAAGGATAGCTC
>JAQXHO010000158.1 GCA_029007315.1 Oscillospiraceae bacterium | reverse complement strand
AGTTCACATATCAGGTTGCAGCAAAGGATATGGATAATGAGATTCAGTTCTATATTAACAAAAAAGTTAATACAGCTATTTCTGTTTCTGATTATCTTACTGAATTAAGGCAATACCGCACAAAGACTGTGCGTAAGATGTACTCTTCGAGCATAAACTTCGTCAGATTTTTTGTCAGATGAAACAAAAAAACGCAGCTGATACTTTGTGTATCAGCGAGGCTTTTTGTGAAATATGGCGGAAAAGCTGCAAGCAGATTGCGTACAGAGTCGTAAGACGTGCTTTGTGCGGTGTTGCCTTAAGACATAATTATTCAAATCCCAAGATTTAAAGGAGTATGGAATGATATTACTTTCAGCACATAATATTTCAAAAATATATATGGAACGCAGGGTCATTGACAACGCCTCATTATTTCTGAATGAAGGCGATAAAGTGGGTATTATCGGCATAAACGGAACGGGAAAATCCACCCTTCTGAAAATACTTGCCGGTGCAGAAGAAGCTGATACGGGCGAAATAATCCGCACAAAGGGTATCAGAATATCCTATCTTCCTCAGATCCCGGAATTTGAAGAACATGGCAGTGTACTGGAACAGGTCATGCTGCATTTGCCTGAAGATCTGAAGGAAGCAAAGGAATTTGAAGCAAAATCCATACTTGGAAAAATGGGTATTTCCGACTTCACACGGGATATCAGTTCCCTGTCCGGCGGTGAAAGAAGACGGGCAGGCATAGCGTCGGCACTGATACAGCCAAGTGATATTCTTCTTCTGGACGAACCTACTAACCATATCGACAATGAAACAATAGAACTGCTGGAAGAACAGCTGAAAAAATACCGTGGTGCAATCGTTATGGTCACCCACGACCGTTATTTTCTCAACAGAATTACACGTAAAATAGTTGAAGTTGAAAACGGAAAGCTTTATGAGTATGAAGGCAATTACAGCACATATCTTGAACAGAAGGCACAGCGTGAAGCTGACGCTGAGGCAAAGGAACGGAAAAACCGCACACTATACAGACGTGAGCTTGAATGGATAAGAAGAGGCGTTCGTGCAAGAGGCACAAAATCAAAGGACAGGATCGAAAGATTCCATGAGCTTGAAAACAGAGAAAAACCTTCCGAAACTGCCAAAATGAGCATACAGTCCATTTCTTCAAGACTCGGAAAGAAAACTATTGAGCTTTTTAATATTTCAAAATCTATTGAAGGCAGACAGCTCATAAAAGATTTTTCCTGCAATATTCCAAGAAATGCAAGGATAGGAATTGTGGGAAGCAATGGCACCGGCAAATCCACCCTTATAAAAATGATTGCCGGCGTAATACAGCCGGACAGCGGTTCAATAGATACAGGAGATACCGTTAAGACAGGATATTTTTCTCAGGAATGTGAAAACATGGATCCGTCGGTACGTGTCATTGAATACATCAGAGAAACCGCAGACCACATACAGACTCCGGAAGGAACCATAACAGCCGCACAAATGCTGGAAAGATTTCTCTTTACGCCTGAGCTTCAGTGGAATATAATTGAAAAGCTCTCCGGCGGTGAAAGAAAAAGGCTGTATCTTCTCAAAATACTGATGACTGCACCGAATATTCTCATTCTGGACGAACCTACAAACGACCTTGACATATCGACTCTTACAATTTTAGAGGATTATCTTGAAAATTTCAGCGGTGCAGTTATTGCAATATCCCATGACAGATATTTTCTTGATAAAATGGCTTCTGAAATATGGGAACTTACAGGAAACGGCACTATCAACAGATATAACGGAAATTACAGCGACTATGCAGAAAAGAAGATACCCGACAGTGACACTGACATAAACAGAAAGCAGACAGAAAAGAAGGAACGCACCTTTGTGGGAAAGAAAAAAATTAAGTTTTCCTTTAAAGAACAACGTGAATATGAAACCATAGACGATGATATTGCTGAAATTGAGCAGAATATAGCTGAAACGGAAAAGGCAATTTCTGAATGCTCCACAGATTACGTAAAGCTTCAGGAACTTTCTGAAAAGAAGGAACAGCTTGAAAGCCTGCTTTCTGAAAAAATGGACAGGTGGGTATATCTGAGTGAAATGGCTGAGAAAATAGCCAATGGCGAAACTGAATAAAACAAAAATGCCTGCAGGAATTATCATTCTCCTGCAGGCATTGCATTTCTCAGTATACTTTTATGATTTAGTGATCATCTGCTTCATAATACACAGATCAAAAATATTAATCCTGCCGTCTTCATTAAGATCACCGGCTTCGGCATCAGTGATATCACCTGCGCAAAGCAGCCATTTCTGCATCATTACGATATCAGCAAGGGTAAATGCGTCATCAGCATTCACATCGCCTTTTATTTCTTCTATGACTTCCTTTTTCTCCATTGCAAGAACAAAGTAATTAACGCAGTAAGCAGACTGACTGTTAGAACCGAGAATCACCTTTTCACCTTTTGCTGCCTCCTTTTTATACAATTGGAAGGTAACATCATTGGAGCTTGCAAATGTCATTTCTGTATTTTCCCAGTTGCTTAGCCATTCCGGAACCGGACTTACTCTTGTATCCAGAGCCACATAGATCTCTGCGTCACCACCGGCTGTAAATTCTCCCAGAGTATCCATATAATTCTTGGAATCACAGGCAGTTTTTATGTATTCCGCACCTTCAAGCTCCGGCGGAACATTTAATGCGGTGAATTCTCTGTCACCGAAAATCACTGCTCCTTCTGCAAAACCTTCCTGAATCTGCCAGTCGGCACTGTTATCTGTGTCATTGACAGAAAGATTTTTGATAAGGCTTCCGCTTAGCGGAATTGCGTCACGTCCGAAAACAAAGTTGTTTACATTGAAAAGATATCCTTCGCCGCCGGTAAATTTAAGATAAAGCTTATGCTTGCCGGTAATATTTGAGGTGTTGCAAGAAATATCTGTCCAGTCCTGCCATCCTCCGGTTTTGGGAATACTGCATTTTGCCGCAGGAACTCCCTCCATACTGTCAACATATACCTCAATTCCACAATTGTCCTGACCTCCGGATATTCGTGCAGTAAAGCTTCTTGCTCCGTCTTCGAAATCAACGCTGCGGAACATAATATAATCGCCGTTTTCAATGTATCCTACATTCTGACCGCCTTCTGAGCAGTCTTCGGTTTTCACTCCGCTCTGGTCGTCAAAACTTTCAGCCTCAATTGTTTCAAATGCAGATATTGATTTAACAGGAGCTGTAAGCGGTGATGTTTCAACTACACCCTCCGGGAATGAATCTACAGTAAGGTCATTTATATAATATTCAATATTAGTATAGCCTTTTCCGCAGTAATCACCGTTTGTATCCGATGGGTCATTGGGATCAAGTCCTCTTGCAATCTCCCATTCATCTGCCATACCGTCATTATCTGTATCTGTAATGGTTTTCTGAAGCACAGGTGCCGGATATTCGTAAGTAACTCCGCACTGAATTTTGTATTTATCAAGGTTAACCTTCTGGGAATCATCAGCGTCAGAATATGCAGCAGTACCGCTTAAATTACCTGTTCCGGTTTTTGTTTCATATGCAGCCTGTTTGTCAGGTGCGGTTCTCACATCCGGAGAAATACCGTTTCCTGCAAAATTTACTACATTCTCAAAGGAAGCTTCGGCACTTTCCGCAGTAAGGGCGGTGGAAACATTTACGCCGTTTACAATTGTTTCAAATGCGGTTTCACTCTTTGTATTTGATTCGTCCTTTCCAAGTCCGGATTTATATGTAATTCCTGCCCAGTTATTATAAGTAACGTCTGCATAAACAGAACCGTCCTTGTTAAGCATACGATTTCCGCTGAGGAAAATTTTGAAATTTTCCGGACTTGTGCTGCTGTCTACACTGACATAATGTTTTCCGCCGGTGGTGCCATTGCCCATTTTCAGTGTGTTGTTTGTATAATTCAGATGTCCGATGGTACCGTAAGCAGTCTGATACGCCCAGTTGTAAATAACATTATTGGTAAAATCAGCAGTTTCCGTACCTACAACCTTACCTCTGAAATTACGTGAAACATTGTGGACGATAAGGTTATGGTCAAAGGTACTGTAGCCCTTGCCCATCATCATACCGAAGCCGTGTATTCCCTTGCTGTGTCCGCCCCATGAATCGGCTGGACCTATAACAGAATACTGTACGGTGTAATATTCATTGTTTGAATATAGGCCCCATTGCTCGTCGGTTGTCCAACTCATTGAGCAGTGGTCAATGATTGAATTTGAACCCTTTGCACCGCCCCAGGCATCGTTGCCGCTGCTTGTTGCTTTATAAGGACCCGGTCGTGAGCTTATGTAACGGCATATAATATTATCTCCGCTCATACCAAGCTTGTAGTTCTTAAGAGTTATTCCCGAACCACCAGGCGCTGTCTGTCCGGCTATGGTAACATTGCTTGAAACCAGAATATTGCTCTGAAGCTCAATTGTACCGCTGACATCAAACACAACAATACGATTTGATTTGCTTACTGCGTCACGGAATGAACCTGCACCGCTGTCATTCAGATTCGTAACATGAACGACTTCTCCTCCTCTGCCGCCTGTAGCATATCTGCCTCCTCCTACGGCTCCCGGAAATGCAAGAACATTACTTTCTGCTGCCTCTGCTTTCATCATACTGACCGGAACAACTGCTGAAAAAGCAAATTGCATTGTCAGCAGTCCCGTCAGAAAAGCAAGGCTCCTTTTGATTGTTTTTTTCATGATAATACTCCTTTTCACCTCATAATCTGCATTTATTGATATAAGATACTTTCCTCAGTTCAGTGTTATGCGGTTATATCATACAACACTGCATAGTACTGCACCATAATTTTAACATATTAACATAAAAATGTCAACCTCGCCGAAAAAATGTCTTTACCTGTGAAATGTGTATCTCTCCGATTTATGGCTGTAAATATATATGAATTATGTAATTCTTGACAAATAGAATTGGAAATGATATAATAATAGTATGTTATATATTTTATTTGCGTTATTATAATGAGAAGAGGTGGCGCAATGTCCTTTTCAGAAAAAATTATTACAGAATACAGAGAAAATGCAGATAAGCGTGTTGCATTTGTATGCAGGTTAATGATAGGCTTCATGATTCTGGTTGCTGTTCTGAATATGTTAGGTATTTTTAAAATTGAGCCTGTTCCTCTGTATCTTACTGTGGCAGTTTCAGTCTTTGATTTCTTTGTACCTACTTTATTCTGCAATATTTTAAAACTTTCATCAACAAGCATACGGTATTTTATTTTAGCTCTTATGGTGTTTCAGTCCGGACTTCAATATGCCACACTCTCGTATCATACTATTATGATGCTGGTTTTTCCCATTGTAATGGCTTGCCTTTATAACGAACGGAAATATGTTGCATTCACAGGTATTATCAGCATTCCAATGATAATTATTTCCCATCTTGCAGCTTTTTCTCTGAAGGTAGTTCATGATGAACCGCTTGTTACCTTAAAGGGAACTTTTATGTATGGCATAATACCAAGAAGCATTGAATTTATGGGCATAGCGATTTTGTGTATGTATATTTCCGGAAGAATTGAAATGCTTGTCAACACACTTGCAGCTAAAAACGGAGAGCTTTACGAAGACCAGGAGAATCTGATACTGTCATTATCTCAGATTATAGAAAACAAATCCGAAAATACAGGTCAGCACGTAAAACGTGTGGCAGAATATACGGAGGTTTTGTGCAGAAGTATGGGATATGATGAGGAGGAAAGCTGGAAGATAAGTCTTGCAGCTATGCTGCATGATGTTGGAAAAATCATGATTCCGGAAAGTATTCTGGAAAAACCTGGAAAGCTGACAGATGAAGAATTTGCTGTAGTAAAAAAACACATAAAATACGGAAAAGATCTGCTTGAAACTTCTCCGGGAGAACTTTTTAATCTTTCAACGGAAATAGCATATCAGCATCATGAAAAATGGGACGGAACAGGTTATATGGGGCTGAAAGGTGAAAATATTGCGCCTTACGCAAGATGTGTGGCACTGGCTGATGTTTTTGACGCACTGGTCAGCCGCAGGGCATACAAGGAACCCTGGCCGCCTGAAAAAGCATATGCGGAAATAATGTCCCAGAAAGGAAGACATTTTGACCCGGCTGTTGCGGACGCATTTGATGCAAACTTTGATAAGTTTCTGGAGATAATGAAAAAATATCCCGACTGATAAATA
>JAQXHO010000157.1 GCA_029007315.1 Oscillospiraceae bacterium | reverse complement strand
CTCAGTTCGCAGGTTCTTCCTCCGTTCCGGCTCACGTTGAAATGATGGGTCTGATCGGTATGGGCAACAACCCCATGGTTGGCGCAACTGTTGCTGTTGCCGTTTCTGTTGAAGAAGCTGCTAAGGCTGGCAAGTTCTAAGAGAAACTGCACATAAGGTAAATTTTAAAACGCATCATGTTTTCCATGATGCGTTTTTTCTCTTGACAAAACAAAATTTCCGATGTATAATATAATTACCATAAAGAGTGCGTGAGAGACAAGCTCGCTGACCGCACACCAACCTGCACACAGCAAGGTGGTAATGCTTGAACGATGGGTCATAGTGATTTTTCAAACCCGTCGTTACCGATGGGTTTTCTTATTATCTCTTGTGAAAAAATATTTTTGCTATGGAGGTACCATTATGAAAAATCTGAAAGAATTTGTGAAAAACAGCGCCAAAACCGTCTATGTCCGTCTGTCCTCAAAGGAGATCGCAGAAAAATTCCTGCATGACGCAGAAATGCAGGGCTTTACATTTCCTGACGGCACAAAACCTACAGAACACCGTCCGGACGGTTTCTTCGCACTTCAGCATGACATGACTATGAATTACATCGGTGCAATGGGGCGCATTGCATATCAGTGTCATGCAGACAGCATTATCCCCCTTGATTACAAAGAATTTCTCAGAAAATAAAATAGCGAAATGCCGCCCTCTTATCATAAAGGGCGGCACTTCTTATGTAGAATAGTAAAGATAATTGCTTACTTCTTAGCCTGTTCTTTCAGAAGATCTCTTATCTCAGTGAGCAGCTGTTCTTCCTTGGAGGGCTTGGGCGGTGCAGGCTTTTCTTCTTTTTTGCGGCGGAATCTGTTGATAGTCTTGACTACGATAAATACGCAGACAGCTGTCAGCAGGAAATTGATTACAGCCTGCAGGAATAAGCCTATGGAAATTGTTGCGTCACCTAAAGTCAGATTGATTCCGGCAAAGTTTACTCCGCCGATAATAAGTCCGATAAGAGGTGTGAAGATGTCGTTTACAAGAGATGTTACAATAGCTGTGAATGCTGAACCAACTATCAGACCTACTGCCATATCAAGAACATTGCCCTTGGAAATAAATTCCTTGAACTCCTTGATTACGCCTTTGGACTTCTCTGCTGCGCTCTTCTTTGTTTCTTTTGTTTCGTCTGCCATGTTTTTTCTTCCTTTCATTATTATTAAGCGGCGCCTGTCAGCAAACCGCATATTAACTTAACCAACTGCCCTTACAGTCTCAGTTTTGGTTTCTGATGAGGATATCACGTTGCCGTATTCATCTGTGGCAATTCCGGTAAATTCAGTTGCCACTACGTTTCCGTATTCATCGGTAGTGATCCCTGTTATTTCACTTGCAGGCTTTGTGTATGATACAAGCTCCCTTGTTTCCTCAAGATCAATTGTAACAATAAATCCGTCGGCATTGTTTCCTGATATTGTATAGGGCTTGTCAGAAACAAGCGGAACATAGGTCACTGTCCTGTCCATTTCAGCAGGAACATAGTATACCTGATATGCCTTTCCGTCACTGTCCACTATTTCAAGAGGATTCTCAACGTCATGTTCTTTCAGTTCCTCTATATACTCCTCATAGCATATACCGCTCTGCATAATGTAATATGCATGGGGTCTGCCTATATAACGATAATGCCATGACTCATGCTGTATGCCTGTTATTTCCGTCTTGTCAGCAGGATATCTCAGAATAAATCCGTAATCCGCACAATGCTCATCTATCCACTCATAATCGCCAGTGCCGTCATAATCTCCCGCTGTACCGTCATCAAAGAACAGCGAGAAATCCATTGCATAGCCTGATTCATGCTCACTGTGTCCGGGAAGCGCAACAAGAGTTGATGTGTCAAGACCTGTCCGTTCAAGGTCCTCATCATACAATGCCTGCTGCTGTTCAAGTGTTCTGAAACCGGCAATTATCAGAATGTCTGAATGACCTGTTTCCTCATAAAAAGCGTCAAGCATATCATTCAGCGGCTCAACTGCGTTCTTCTGAAGTCCTATTTCCATGCCGCTTACGCTGTAGGAATCTGTCTTTTCATTATACAGAGTGACGATGTCTGCGTCATTGCTGTCTTTAAAGGGATAATCAGCATTTACAAGTATCAAATCACCCTTGTATATCTTTTCGTTTTTCACAGTTATTGTTTCATAGGACTTGGTGGCAGCTTCAGTTACAGGCTCGGTTTCAGTTTCACTGCTTTCATCAGTTGTTTTCACCTCGCCAATTGCTTCCTTCCCTGTCATAGAATCAATAGATATCATTCCTGTGGCAACAGGATATCCCACCGCAGCACAAAATCCGCCGAATAAAAGCACGGCTGCAAATATATCCATGGCTCTTTTGAATTTTCTCTTTCTCTCAGCTTTTCTTCTCATTTTTTCTTTCCTGATTCTCTTTTCCATTTCAGGACTGATTTTTTTCTTTGCCATTCTGACATCTCCTTTCCGCAGCATGATCAATATTAAAGCCTCAATAATCCGCATCTATATTTATATTATAACACATATTTTTGAAAATGAAAAGGTTTTTTTGTCTGTTTTCAGAAATTTTTCACGAAAAAGTGATACTGTGATGATTTATTTGCAAAAACAGCTTTTATCATAAGTTACAATACTTTCGCCACACGGGGCGAAAAAATGAAAAAGGTCACGATTTTGGGGGGATTTACGGCAATACAGATTGACAATTTATAATATATATGATATAATTTTCAAGGTTTTCAGGCAGAAACCGCTTTATTCTCTACAGGACATATCGGAAAGCGGTATGCAGCGTTTTCCGGTATGCCCTGAAAATATTTTTTTGAAAGGGAGAGTTATATGAAATTTCAACTTTTTGAAGTTCTGGGTACGAACATATTCAATATGAAGACAATGGCTCTTGTTCTGTTCTTCATTTTTGCAATAATCGTAATCGGATACCTTATCGGTAAAATTTCTGTCAAGGGCGTAACTCTTGGCACTGCCGCAATATTTATCGTTGCACTGTTTGCAGGTCATTTTCTCAACATCGGACTTGACACTATCTGGGCAAATGTTGCAGAGGACGGCACAACATCAAATGCATGGCCAACTGTTAAGCCATATTTCAGTATGCTGCAGAATCTGGGCCTTGTTCTCTTTGTATCCTCTGTAGGTCTTATTGCAGGTCCCAGCTTCTTCAAGAATCTCAAGAAGAATGCTAAATCCTATGTTCTTCTGGGTACAATTATTATTCTTGCAGGTGCAGGCTGCTGTGCCCTCATCACAATCCTCGCACCCGGCATGAACTCTGCTATGGCTACAGGTCTGCTGTCCGGTTCTCTTACAAGTACACCGGCATTTGCGGCTGCACAGGGCGCACTTGAAGGTTCTGAGTTCTTTGATGAGATCTCCGTTGGTCACGCTGTCGCATATCCTTTCGGTGTTATCGGCGTTGTACTGTTCGTTCAGATCATTCCTAAGCTCCTGAAGGCTAATATGGACGAAGAACGTGCTAAACTGGTTGTCGCAGACAGCGAAGCAGATAAGGCTAATAAGCAGATCAAACTCTTTGAGATGGACAAGTTTGGTCTTGGTTCATTTGCTCTTGTTATCATGGTAGGACTTGTTATCGGCTCAATCTGCATTCCTCTCGGCGGCGGCAACTCATTCAGCCTTGGTACAACAGGCGGTCCGCTGATCATGGGTCTGCTCTTTGGTCACTTCGGCAGAATTGGCAAGCTGAGTCTTAAAGTAAATGAGCATATGCTCAGCATCTTCCAGGAACTCGGTCTTGTACTCTTCCTCATTGGTGCAGGTGTGGACGGCGGCCGTGAGTTTGTTGCTAAACTGACTGAATATGGTCCGCTGCTCTTCGTATGGGGCGCAATTATGACTCTCGTTCCTATGCTTATCGGCTTCTTCTTTGCAAAGTATGTTCTGAAGCTGAGCCTGTTCAATAACCTTGGTTCTATCTGCGGCGGCATGACAAGTACTCCTGCCCTTGGTTCTCTTATTTCCATGACAGGTACTTCCAACGTTGCATCTGCATATGCTGCAACTTATCCTATCGCTCTTATTCTGATTGTTCTGCTGACACAGTTCCTGACATGGCTTTAATCAGATAATAATAAATAATTCTGCCTGGTAATTGCGGTGCTGATTTTCAGCACCGCTTTTTGTTGAAATGAATAAATAGTACTGCCATATTTAGTCAGAAATACCGAAAATTTGATTTCTGCTTGACAAATGCGACATAATTTGATAAAATAATAATGTTTTACCGCTTTAAACGTTTAAAGCTTTAAACTATTAAATTATGAAAGGGGCAATTGTAATGATAGGAATTACAATTGCGATGCTGGCAGTATACATTGCGGTAATGCTGGGCATCGGAATTTACACATCAAAAAGAACTAAATCCGTAAGTGATTTCGTTCTTGGCGGAAGAGGAGTAGGCTCATGGCTTACTGCGTTTGCATACGGAACCTCATATTTTTCAGCCGTTGTATTTATCGGTTATGCAGGACAGTTTGGCTGGAGCTATGGTATTTCAGCTGCATGGATAGGTATTGGCAACGCTATACTGGGAAGCGCTCTTGCATGGATCGTTCTTGGCAAGCGTACCAGAATGATGACAAAGCATCTTAATGCTAAAACCATGCCAGAATATTTTGAGAAGCGATTTGACTCCAAGGGACTTAAAATTGCTGCTGCAATTATAGTATTTGTATTCCTTATTCCTTATACAGCATCTGTATATAATGGTCTGTCAAGACTTTTTGCAATGGCACTGGGACTTGAATCCGAATTATCCTACAAAATGATAATCGTTGCAATGGCTCTTATTACTGCTATATACGTAATTCTCGGCGGTTATGCTGCAACAGCTCTCAATGACTTTGTACAGGGCGTTGTAATGCTTGTGGGCATTGCAGCAGTAGTTATATGCGTTATCAATGGACAGGGCGGCTGGAGCGAAGCTGTGTCCAAAATGGCTGATATTCCAACAGCAGACGGCACCAAGGGTGCATTTGCAAGCATATTCGGACCGGACCCCATAAACCTCATAGGTGTAGTAATTCTCACATCACTGGGAACATGGGGATTGCCTCAGATGGTTCACAAGTTCTACGCAATAAAGAACAATGACGCTATAAAGAAGGGTACTGTTATTTCCACGATATTCGCCCTCGTAGTAGCAGGCGGTTCTTACCTTATGGGTGGTTTTGACCGTCTGTACAATACAGTGGCTGAAGGTGAAGCACCTGTGTTCGATTCAATGGTTCCCACAATGCTTGAAAAGGCACTTCCAGATCTGCTCATAGGACTTGTAGTTGTGCTTGTACTTTCTGCTTCAATGTCCACACTTTCATCACTGGTGCTTACATCAAGCTCCACACTTACAATTGACTTTGTAAAGCCTAAGATGAAGAAGGAGAATGAGAAGAGCGAAATGCTTATCATGCGTGTACTTATTGCAGTATTCCTCCTTGTTTCAGTTGTCATTGCATTTAATAAGAATGCTTCTATTACAACGCTGATGTCCTATTCATGGGGCGCATTGGCAGGTGCATTCCTTGGACCGTTTATGCTGGGTCTTTTCAGCAAGAAGGTAACAAAGGCTGCTGTATGGACAAGCTTCATAATGGGCATAGGACTTACAGTGCTTCATATGTTCTTCATAGGCTTTGGATTGTTCGAGGGTCTGCCGGAAACAGTAAAAGGACTTTGTCCTCTGAATCTTGCATCACCTATAAATCTTGGTGCTATCGTAATGATTCTTTCCATAGTAATTGTACCGGTTGTCAGTGCATTTACTAAAAAGCCTGATACAAAGTATGTAGAAGAAGTTTTTGAATGCTATACCAAGGAACTTGATTAAATAATCACATACGTAAATTGAATAACAGGCTGCTGCGATACTAAAACCTCGCAGCAGCCTGTTTTTGCTTTGCTTTATACAAACTCTTATGAAACTGTCGGCAGCATACGCCGGCTAAAATGCCATCTTAGTATCAATACATGTAAGTGTAAAAAGATAGAAAAAAGCCGCTGTATGTGCAAATACAGCGGCTGAAAACAAAGCATTATATTGTGTGTGTTGAATTATTGAAGTTCATAACTTCAAATAGTAAGTGCATACAAGCACTTAAAAGTGACTTAGGTTGAAATTACTTCTCAGGCAGTGAAGGGATAAGGTCTGCAAGGAATCTCATAAGTGAAACAAGGTCGTCGCCGTTGATTTTACCGTCATCCTTACAAGCTGCATTTCTCAGAGCCTGTTCATTGAGCTGAACCTGACCCAGGAGGTATTTGTTCAGACGAATGATATCCTGTACGCCTACTCTGCCGTCAAGGTTTGTATCACCGATAAGGTCATGCCAAACAGGTTCAGAAGAAGTAGTTGTTGTGGTAGTAGTAGTTGTTGTTGTTGACTTGCTGGAAGTTGATGTTGTTGAGCTGCTGGTAGTTGTTGTAGTTGTAGTAGTTGTTGTAGTAGTTGTTGTGGTAGTTGTAGTAGTAGTAGTTGTTGTTGTTACGTCAGATGAAACTACAATATTGATAGCACCTTCAACAAAGTTGATAGCTGCTCTGTTTTCTGATGTGAGAACTGCCTCGCAAGCAGGACCAGCACTTTCACCTGATGAGTTCATGCCTTTGTCGAAGGACAGCGGGAATGAATAGTATGAACCATGAGCTGCATCGGTCTTAAGTTCCAGACCGAGAGATTTAGCAGCTGCTTCTACAGTTGCCTTATCTGCAACGTCATAGTACATTGATGCAAGCTTGCTGCCGTCCTTAGCTGCAGGGACTCCGTTCATGCCCTTGTCAGCGTCTGTACCAGCGAAGAGCATTTCGTCAAGTGTGAACATCATATCATAGAATGAAGGATATGCGTCACCAGGGATTGCACCTTCATCGCCGTCTGCTGTTACCTTGATTGCGCCGCTCTTAAGTGCGTCAGAAACCATAGCACATCTGATAGCCATAATGTTGCCGGGGTCATTTGAAACTGAAGGCTCAATGCAGACTTCCTCACCGGGATTTGCCCAATATTCGCCTGCATCCCATGTGTATCCGGAAGGATCCGGAGGAGCAATTTCGCCAACAACGATGTTTATAGATCCCTTAACAAAGGCAATCTTTGCTCTTTCCTCTGATTTAAGAACTGCTTCACAAGCCGGGCCGGGATTTGTACCGGAAGTATTCAGTCCTTCATCAAATGAAAGCGGGAATGAATAATAAGAACCATGTGTATTGTCTTCCTGGAGAGTAAGACGAAGAGATTTAGCAGCTGCTTCTACAGTTGCCTTATCTGCAACGTCATAGTACATTGATGCAAGATTGCTGCCGTCCTTAGCTGCAGGAACGCCCAGCATACCCTTGTCAGCGTCTGTACCAGCAAAGAGCATTTCATCCAGTGTGAACATCATATCGTAGAATGAAGGATATGCGTCACCAGGAATAGCGCCTTCATCGCCGTCTGCTGTAAGCTTGATTGCACCGCTCTTCAGTGCGTCGGAAACCATAGCGCATCTGATAGCCATAATATCGCCGGGATCGTTGTAAACAGCGGGAGTAATGCAAACTTCCTCGCCGGGATTTGCCCAGTATTCGCCGGCAACCCATGCATATGAATCAGGAATGCTTAATTTTGTGGTTGTTGTGGTTGTTGTTGTAGACTTGGAAGTTGTAGTAGTTGTTGAAGAATCCTTGGTGGTTGTAACTTCACTGCCGCTGCCGTCTGTATAGATAGTAACAGAATCAATCTTGAATGAGCCGCAGTCGATCCACCAGATACCGAACTTAACTTCGCCGCCGTACTGAGTCTGGATGATGTCAGAAGTATCTGCGTCAACATCCCATGCAATAGTACCGGACTTGCTTTTTATGGACTGTTCCATCTGATCAGTCATTGTCCAGTAATCGGGAGCAACAGTAGTGGAAGAACCAAATGCACCCTGCCATGTACCTATCTTGGAACCGATAGCAGAAATAGTAACTTCTACACGCTTAACCTTTTCGTCGGCACCGATGCCGAAGTCTTCATACTTCCAGCCGATCATACGGTTATCTTCATCCATTTCGCTGTACTTGTAAGTAGTACCGTCTGTGATGGTGTAACCCTTGCCGTCAACAGGAGTATCGGTTGAGGATGTAACAGTTGTACCGCTTGTTGTGGTTGTTGTCGTTGTGGACTGAGGTGTTGTTGCAGGTTCTCCGATAGTCGGGTTGCCGATAGATACCATCTGTGTTATTGATGTAGTACCGGTTGAAGTAACCTTTGCACTTGCAATTGTTGAAACGTCACCGCCCCATGCCTTCTTAACACTGTCAAACATGAAGTATGCAATACCCTTTTCAGTGTCAACGTCATAAGGAGAGATAACGGTCCAACCGCCCCATTCAGCGTCCATCAGAGCAAGGCTGGGAGCTTCTCCTTCGAACTTGACAGCAAGCTCACCGCCGGAAACGCCTGAAAGGTCAAAGCCCTGCATGAGATCGTCATATGCAATATTGCCTTCCCAGAGTACTGTGCCTGTGCTGAGGTCAGCATGGTTGTATGTAGGTCTGTGTTCTTCTGAATCCCATGCGATAGAGCTGTCGCTGAGAACAGACATCATTTCGTCAACAACTGCACTGCCGTTTGCATACCATTCATAAGTGCTTCTGTTGAGATATGTGTGGATCTCGCTCTGGTCTTTGTTGCCTACAGCGTTGTTGTCCCAGAGTACGCAGGGTACGCCGATCTTCTTTGCCCATGTCAGATAATAATCTGCCCACTCAAGTCTTGCTTCGGTGTTGCCGAAGTCAGATGTACCGAACTCACCGATTACAACAGGAATATCCTTGTCAGTAAAGGTATTTCTGATGTTTGTGAACATGGTGTCCAGATACTCCTGGTGGGATTCTGTAAACTGATCGTGTGTACCCTTCTTGTCCATTGCAAAATCATAAGGAGAATATGCGTGGACAGAAGCTGCGATATACTTGTCGTTTGCAGGAATCTCAATCTTTGTGATGTTGTGAAGCTCCTGGGATGCACAATAACCCGGAATCATCAGAAGTCGAGTATCCTTGTAGGGTGAATCTACGGAACGTACTGTGCTGATAAAGTCTGCATTGAGCTTATTAAGAGTTTCATAACACTCGTCCGGAACAGACCAGCCCCATTCGTAGTCAGTGCCGGCAGCACGAGGCTCATTCATGCCCTCGAACACCAGATGCTGGTCATAGTCCTTGAAGTATTCTGCGATCTGCCTCCAGATCTGCTTCAGCTTCGGTGACATTTCGCTGTAAGCTGTACCAAAGTCTGCACGGTTTATCCACTCTTCATGGTGCACATTCAGAATAACGTACATATCATTATTGTAGCAGTAATCTACTACTTCCTTGACACGTGCAAGCCATGCAGGGTCAATTGTGTATGTACCGTTTGATTCAGTTACGTG
>JAQXHO010000156.1 GCA_029007315.1 Oscillospiraceae bacterium | reverse complement strand
CGCTTAAAGGAAACATTCGGTGTTACAGTTTCGGGTGTGGATATAGGCGCAATCGAAATTGACAAGACAAGCGACGAATACGCAAAGCTTATGGCAGTTACTCAGAATGTTACTACTGACACGGTGGAAGCTCAGACTGCTGCAAACATAAAGAATATCCACGATAAGCAGCGTATCGAAGCAGAAAACTATGCCGAAACTCTGCGTATGCAGCGTGAAGAAGCTCAGTATGCACAGCACAAGCAGACACAGAGTGCAAACTTTGCCGCATTCCAGACAGAAAAGCAGGCTGAGGTTGGTGTTGCAGGTGCTGAAGCTCTTGGTAAAATGGGGGCAAATGGTGCTGGCGGCATTAATATTGGTGACGGTGGAAGCGGAGATACAGGCTTTAATCCTGCAGCGATGATGGCTGGTATGGCACTTGGCGGTGCTGTCGGTCAGAACATGGCAGGCATGATGAATAATATGATGTCGGGAATAAATCAGCGGACAATTCCTGGAGCAGTACCTCTTCCTGTGCCCTCTGTATCATATCATGTTGCTGTTAATGGTCAGCCCACGGGTCCTTTTGATATTGTAGCACTTACAAATATGGCAAAAACTGGTCATCTTAAAAAATCAAGCCTTGTGTGGAAAGCAGGAATGGAGGAATGGAAAAAGGCTGAAACTGTTGATGAACTGAAAGAGGTACTTAGTAATATAATACCGCCAGTGCCTACAAAATAATAAACTGGTACTCACCCTTTATGCACTTTTCATATAGTGAAATAGAACAGTTCTGAAATAAATCGGAACTGTTTTATTTTTATGCACTAATCAAATTGTTTTATAAATTCGTCCTATACCCTGCTCCATGCCTAATCTGACAACAGTACAATTTGCTGTAATGCGATAAAAACGAAAACAGGCATAATCACACTCATACAGCCTCATAACTGCTGTTATAGCTTTTTTTCTTATCAGAATCATACTGAACAATCCAGGATTTATCCCCCGTAACGCTCTTGATATATTCAAGAAAAGCATATTGTTCAGACTTGTTACCTGAGAACATTTTACCGTCAATATAGCTTACAGAATTCATAATAAAATGAGCATGATATATAGATGCACAGCCGCCATTTTTCTTATGGCGAGGCTTTTTATGTATGCAGTATACAAGTTGATATCTGTCAGTAAAATATGCTGCTATACTACGGCTTATTGATTCAGCTATTTCAAGATTATCACCCCTTGTTGTCTTGGCGTTATATACCACAACAAAATGAAACACAGGATTTCCACTTGTCTTACCGAAATATCTCTTTACTGTTAAGAATTGTTCATATGCGTTATATACATCAGTATTCAGACTATATAGTTTATCATAATCCGTATGTCCATAACATACATAGTTCAATACATTATTCATATACGGCAAACCATAATCTGTGTTTCTGATTATCTTAAAGATTCCCATATTTCATCGCCTCCTTCAACAAAAAGTCCTATCTGTTTTTCAAGCTTATTATATTTCTCCTGTGGCGTTAATTGCGTATATAATCCAGCAAAATCACTCGCTTTCTGTCTTAATTCCTCTTTACGCACATAGTCTCTGCTGTCGATACTGTCCGCAATTTCAAGAACCATATTAATCATTTCCTGCATCCTAACAGCTATCTGTGGTGTAATACCCTGACTTCCATGTAAAACACAATCAAGCATATAACTGCTAAAGGTCATTCTTTTCTCATCAGCTTTTTTCTGAATAAAATCTGCCTGCAATGGTGAGAGCTTAATGCTCTTCACAATGGACTTCTTTTCATTTTCACTTCTCATGAAATTATCCTCCTTATACTATGTCTATGATGGTTATATATACTATATGGTACTATATATTATATATACTTATATACTATATACTTACTATACTACTATAATAAATACTATTATTATACTCTTATATTTAACAATATTCTGCAAGACAGAGGTAATAGTAATACCCCTGTCTTCCCGTATCCAAATATGCCGTAATTGCATAAATATAAGCAAAGAATACACGATATAATTTGATTTTGGTATTACTTTTTATCTGTATGTTAGTAGTATTTTAAAAAAAGTAATACCTTTTATCCTGAGCATCTTATTTACAACATCGGAAACACTTCATAAACCTGGAGAATTTTTTGAGCTTTCAGAAAACTTTACGAATTTGGATTAAATCATTTTTGTATTTTCTCAAATAGCACTGCCTTTTTGATTTTTTCTGAAATCATTTTCTTGAAATTCGTAAGAATCTGGAAAAACGAAAATTGTTATACGAATCTGATGTTCTCATCAACATATTCTGAATATACGATAAAACCCAAACATTTATTTATAAACTTATACATATTCTGTACGATTTCACTTTTCCATAGTTCCTTGTTCAATTCATTAAAATGTTTTTCACTTTCATCTTTGAGGAGCCGATCATAAGATTTATCTATACTCTCAAATATTACATCTCGCATATCGGCAATTCTCTTTGCACAAATCATAAACTCATGTTTTTTGTTACAGCTTTCACCGTTAATTCTGCATCCAATAATTAATGCTGCTACCCATGCTGATAGTTCTTCGAGTTCATCCAATGAAATTGATATTCTTTGAGCATTCTCATCACATTTATTATAGAGAAAATTTTCCTTCCAGTTTTCTTTTTCATCTCCCAACAGTAATCTGTATTCAGTTATTTCTTGAGGTGATTTTTTCTTTAAGAGCTCTTCTGCAAGCTCAATTGTTGTGACGCATTTTTCCATAAGAGTACTAACTTTGAGTTCAATATATTTGATTGTAATTATTATTCTCATATTCGGAAATTCATTTTCACCACTCAGAACATTTTGTAATGTATCCGTATACAAGTTAAATCCCTCATTTTCAAGCATCCGAAAAAACTTTATGTCATTCGGTATGAACTTAATTCTCTTATGTTCTAACAATCTTTTAAACTGTTTCTGATCAAAAATAAGCTGCATATGTTCTTTGATGTCTGGCATTGTTTTATTTCTCATCACATCTTTAAGTATTTTTTCAACAAGGGAAAGCCAATCTTCTTTTTTATTAATCATATAGAAATCTATGCTAAATGCATAGTACATAAACTGCCACAGTAACGATTCAAAATACTCGTTGTTTTGCAGATTATACTTTATTCTATTGTATATAGCATCTTTTACAGCATCAGTAAACTTCTTCTGTTCACCGCTTATGTATTTACTTATATAATCTCTCCATACCTCTGTTAAGTCGTCATTTTCATCAACCCGTCCTACCTTTGCATACACACCATAAAATAGAAAATCCATCATCTCTTTTATAAGTTTTAGTGGTTCAGTAATAACCTTCTTATATGTATTAAAATACCCAAATGTTACAATTTCCTTATCTACTCTTGCCTGAAGCCGTAAGAAATTTATATCGTTCTCCACACCGTCCATAAACCGTTTGAATATATCACTTTCTACCAGTATTCTATTTTCTTTAGTGTTATTCGCATTTATCTTAAAATCCCCAACTGAATTAATACTTATGATTTATAACTGTGCAGGAATAATATCAACATTTCTTAAATTTATCCATTGCGAATCTTCTTTGATTCTTTCTGTTTCATTTGCAAGTAATGAAGCCAGAAAGCTTGCTGGTATTTATCTCAAAACCTACGACAGAATACTCCAGCCCAAATCACTTACAGTGAGTAAATATGAACTTACAAAAGTTCTCAATAACAGCAAGGACGAAACAGTTGTCTTTATTGATGATACCGTCAACGAAACATGTAGTAAACGCTTAAATTCAATCGATACTATTCTGGGCTATAAATCCAATGCCGACTGCAAACCGTTCAATATTGCTGTTATTTCAAAAGAAATACATTACTATCTTCCACAGGGCATGGGAATTCACATTGAACTGGATGAAGATTTTGGAAAAGAATATTCGGATGGGGACCGCTATGAATTATCAATTGCTCTTAACGAGATGACAAGACATTTCGTAGATGCTTTTTGCAAAAATATTGATGAATATGGTCCTATGCTACAGAATCACATTGCGGAGATAAAAGAACAGGAAAGAGAAAATTTTTCTTCCGACAGCTTTTGTACTTCATATGCTGTACTTTTATCTGTTTTCTATGTCTGGATTAGAATATTCCATGTTGCGGACAATACAGAATTCAAGTGTTGTCTCAAAAAGCTCATCCAGGATTCACAGGATTTTGAAGGGGGAAAATCCTTGGCCATTATCAACTCTTTTTCCAAATCTCTAAACCATCTTATCACAGATAAAAAGCTTGAAATAATTAAGCTCGGCAGAGATATGAATTATAAGCCAGGTTCTGACACGGTCATTGTAGATGGTGAGCTAATGATGATGGAAGAATCGGTTATGAAAAAGTTCTTTCTTCCTGAAATCACCGATGCACAGACGGTAAACGGAATACTCAGCATCCTGGCAAAACATAATTGTCTTATGACAACAAACGGACATAAAAAGCCGACTACTGTATATGATGATAAAAATAATCCGATACAGAAAAACCTTATTGCTTTCAGATTTGCTGATATGGTAAACAACGAAACCATAAAATACATTGAAAGTCTCAGCAACAAGAAGTATTTCACAAATGAAATCAACATTCCAGACTTTATTCCCCTTATTCAAAATGTTTTTGGGTACAAAGCAGGACAGTTACTCCAATCCACCCAAAACCAGCACCGTTGTATTACAGGTAAGTCAGGCTCAGGTAAAACTGTTTTCCTGGCACAGCTTATGGCAAGACTGGCAATGCACGGTAATCGTGTTGTTGTATTTGACAGCAGTAACTCATTTTCAGAATCAGAACTTGAAGGCAAGTTATCAAAAGAATTTATTGATGAACACATCACTTTTTATGATGCATCAGAATCAGGTCTGCCTGTACATCTGCTTTATACATATGAGATGGATACAAAAATTAAACAGAGAAATATGCTCGCAGACATATTTGGTGAAGCAATACATAACTTAACTCAGAGTCAGTTATTGTTTCTGAAAAAAACAATTAAGGAC
>JAQXHO010000155.1 GCA_029007315.1 Oscillospiraceae bacterium | reverse complement strand
CTATGCAGTTTAAAAGATCTCTCTTTGCCTGTTCAAGCATAATACGGGAGTCATTATCCAGATATTTAAGTTGTTCCTGCATCTGACAGACTGCTTCATAGCATACTTTCAGTTTTATTATGTATGCCTTTATTTCATCAGAATCCATTTATTTTTCCTTTCTTCTTGGTTTTAGCTTTATTTTTAAATGCAGGCGGCTGCACTTTTCTGTACAGCCGCCTTTTTATGGTTATTGGTGGAATTTATGTTTTTTTACGTTAATTCACGCTTGCGGCAGACTTTGAATATGTTTCAAGAACAAGTGCTGCGTCGGCAACATCAACTGTGCCGTCGCCGTTTACGTCGGCTGTGTCTATCAATATCTTATTGATTTGCTCATTAGGCTCAAATTCAGTATCAGAACCTGCTGACATATTAGCATAATATGTCAGGATATCTGTTGCATCTGTAAGATCTATAGAACCATCACAATTTATGTCACCCTGTTCCAATTTATCAATGGAAATAAAATTAATACCATTATCTAACGCATACTTTTCAGCAGCTGTTCCGGAATAGCCATAAATGCTTCCATTTTTTGTATATACAAAAGTCCTTCCAAGACTTGTTACAGATTCAGGTATCAGTATAGACCCCATAGTATTCATACTCGATATAAATGCGTATTCACCGATTTCTGTAATTGTATCTGAAAAATCAATCTCTTCTATATAATCAAAAAATGAAAATGATCTTTCGCCAATTTCTGTTATGCCGTTTTCAAATACGACCTTTCTTACATAAGGCATAATATCAGAGCACCCGTCATTTAAATCGTCACCCTTAATTGCACCTGTTCCAGAAAAAGTTATAGTACCCAAATCACTGAATGTCCACGTTATTGCATTCCCTACACTTCCGTTTGATGAAATAAAAGGTTCAGATGCCGCACCAATAGAATTAAAGGTTATCCAGTCTTCTGCAATGCAGAAATAGTAACTGCTGCTATAGTCATAACCATTGATTGTCAGGTTATAATTTTCCGCATATATTTTTTCAGCATTATAGAACTCATTCATTTCAGTAAGTTCATGTGTGTGTTCACCATTTTCTGTTATATAGCTGCTGGTGTAATATCCAAATGACTCACCTGCCATTTCGTCTGCTGTGATAACTGTGTTCTCTGGAATCGTTATTTCTTTCAGGTTTTTACAGCAAGTAAAAGCATTTGCTCCAATTGTATCAAGACTATCAGGCAATGTTACATTTATTAACTCAGGATAATAGCAAAATGCACCTTCAGCAACAGATGTTATTCCATCATCTATAACAACATCTGAAATTACATCATAGTATTTACTCCATGGATAATCTGCTGTAATGCTTGCAGGTGCATTTTGAAATTTGTTGTGATAGCAATTTGCATAATCAGCTATTTCTTTCATTACACCTTCACCGTTGATAGTCAGAGTTGTTCCAGAGATTTCCCATGTAATATTTTCGCCCCATGTTCCCAAATCATTGATTTCCTCAGCATTTGCTGTGATTTGTGTTGGGGTAATTGCCATGGTCATGGCAATTATATACGCCGATAATTTTTTTAAAATTTCCTTCACAATGGTACCTCCTTAATCAGTATATTGAATATTATGAATTAAACAAGTCTGTTTCACCATCTAAATATCTGTTTAAGTATACATTATCAATCATACTAACAGAGCCATCGAGATTAGTATCAGCAGCCAAAACATTTGTAGCAAATGAATAATGGTTGCTGCCATCTATATAAGTGAAATTTAAAGTATTTTGGTTTACAAGGTATTCCAATAGATATGTAGAATCTACTGAATTAATTTCTCCATCATGATTAACATCACCTCTTGCATATGTTTCATATGCAAGTATCAGATTATCATTATTCATAGCAGAATATGTCATTGAGATTGAATTATACAATTTAGCCTCAGTATTAGTGTTACCTGCAGGAAAGATTTTATATTTAGCAAGCGGTGTAGCCTCCGTATTTGTTAAAGCTTCCAAATCAGTAAACATGGTTGAATGGCGCCATTTGTCAGCTCTAAAGACATCATTCATTTCAACTTTAGAATTATATGCGTAACAAAGTGCACTATAATTGTTTGATGTTACACTATTAGAATTACCATTTATATTAACGGTCAAAGTTTCTTCACTTTGTGTTGGGTCGGTTACAATAACAGTAACAAAATGGTCAACAGGAGCAATTTTAGTAGTATTATAGTAATATGCGTTTAATGCAATTCTCGAATTGCTTGATCTTTGTTCGAATTCACGAATTTGTTTACCCTCCATGTATCTATCCATCATATCTTCTACTTCCGATATAGAACATCCATTTTCAAATAGGTATCGTACAATATCTTTTTCAATGTCCTCATTGAAGGTATTCATTAACTGAGCTTCTTCAGCTGACATAACACACTCATTAGCCGATACGCTATACATTGTATCAAAACTTACTGCGGTTGTGGCTACAGCTAAAAGTGTAGCAGTTGCTTTTTTCAATGTTCTCATAAAATATCATCCTTTCTGTTTATACAGCCGTCATAGAATTTATGACGGCTGTATTGGTTTTAGGATTTAGCCTACTTCTTGTGATTTTACAGTGTGCTGAGTTCTTTTGGCTGCTGAAGATTTGATTTCAGATATCATCATCAAAAATCCTATAAGCATAATAAAAATCATAACACTTGTTGCAGAATTTATTTCAAGCAGCGCAAGAGTTATAAAAATTATGGAATCAAGGCATATAAGGATTCTTGAAATGATTCTGTTCCGTTTGAATGATTTTCTGTCAAGAACATTGTTTTCATTAATAATCGGTGCTTTCACAAATATAAAAACAGAAGCTGCGATTAATACAGCGATCGCAAATATATTTTTATATAAATATGGAAAGAATTTAAAAGCACTAACTGCAGCAATATACAAAACAGTAGATACAATCATACAAACACTGCTTTTTTTTGCGTGATAGCCTCCGGAACACATTCTTAGAGGAACAAACAGCAGCATAAATATAAGAAAATGAAGCCATGTTCCGCTAAAAATTGTGACTGCAAGTGCTGTCAAAAGATTCAGACTGTTTAAAAGCAGTACTTCAGCACCATAACAACATAAATCTCTGTCTTTAGCATCGATAATTCTTCTTTGAATCAAGAATATTGCAATATCATCTGCCAAATACTCGAACATCATTTCTCGTCAGATTCTTTCTTGCAAAGACATTCAGGTTTTTTCGGCTGATAGTAAATAAATAACGATGTACTTGCACTTGCAACATTAGCTGCACCTTTAATAAATGCTGCCAGAACGTTAAGTATCATATTCATCTGAGAAAGACCTCCTTTTTTTATTTGATTCCATATATATTATATAATATTACCAAAACAAATTCAATATTATTGGAACAAGCGGTCTGTTTTAAGGAATAAGCGGTCATTATAATTAAAAAAACCTGTATTGCATATGCACATAAGATTAGTATTCTATTGCTGCTATCGCTTCTACAAAAGATTCTTCCTTTTGAATTGATAAGTCGCCATTGTATTTTTTCACAGTACGTTTTACACTCTCTATACCTATTCCATGAAACGCTCCATTTTTACTGGTCTTTAGTGAAAAGTCCTGTTTTGTGCAGATGTTTGTAATATCAATAAATAAAAAAGTTTGTTTATAATAAATGCTGATATTTATATTTCTGGTTTTTTCATTTTTCTGAGCTTCTATTGCATTATCAAGAAGATTTCCAATTATCACTGACAAATCGACATCCGAAACATTAATTTTTTCTGGTATCCTAACATTTACTGTAAAAGATATTCCAAGACTTTCGGCATACTTCATTTTGATATTGATTATGGTATCAATAATACTGTTTCCAGTTCTAATATAGTATCCTCTGTCTTTAAATGAATCTGCTTCGTTTTTTAGATATTCTGCAAGTTCAGAAATTTTATTTTCATTTACCATATCGTTTAGCGCAATAATTGTGTTTTTATAATTATGTATGCTCTCACGCCATAATTCAAAAGCATTATCCTGTTCTTTTAAAGCTTTTTCATGGAACGAATTCTGGAAATGTATAATCTCTATTTCTTGTTTTTCTTTTTCAACTTTTATAAATGAATTCATCACATAATACATCATAAATATCATTCCAAGCGTTACAAGAAAGAAAAGCAGCATAAATTCAGAAGTGCTACTGAATTTTTTCTCAACATACATCATATATGTTACATACGTAATAATAGTGAGAAATAATGCTGAAAAAGTAATTAATGTTCCTGTTTTAACGTCCCATAATTTATCTTTTCCAACAATTTTATTTATTCCAATACAAAAGAAACAAAGAACTATTTTAGATGTTAATGCTGTAATTATTCTCTGTATGCTAAACTCTGTAAAAACTGTTATATCAGAAACATCAGATATAATATTCAATATGCCTGTTATCAACAAATCAGTAATTACATTTATACAGCAATAAGATGAAAATACAATTATTAGTTTTAAAAAATTCTTTCTGCTTATAACTTGATGTGCAGTTATACATAATACATAGAAAATCAAAGAGAAAATCCATGAAACTAATTCTATATGATTGCAGTATATACAGATTGCTGAAATTATTACACTTGAAGATAAATAATATACTTGTTTACTATCCTGTTTGTAATTCATAAATGTTTCACAGAAAATATACGATATATATACCTCAATAAAGGTTATCATAAACTCAATACACCAATATACTGTATTCATAATTCGCACCTCAGACACCTTATCATTTCCATTTTAAAATTCCGAATATTTCTACGGCTTAAATAAACTTCCATACCATTTTTCATCCAAACAGACTGATTTGTGTATCTATCTACGAATTTTAGATTTACTGCAATGCCCCTATGTACAACAAAAAAATCTGTATTTTCTACTTGTAATAAAAGCTTATTAAATGATTCTATTGTTTTTATTATTCTTTCATCTTTTAAAAAAATATCACAATGTTTTCCATTAGCTTCAAAGCAAATTATATTATCAGAATTTATAATCATGTTAGAATCTTTGAGCTTTATATTTACATTTTTTCTTTTCTTGTTTTTTAAAAGGACTATAGCTTGTTTCAAAGCAAAAGGCAGTTCTTCCCTTGCAAATTCTTTGCGTATATATCGGAACGGCTGATATTCATAAGCTTTATAAACATACTGTTCATGGGCTGTGTAAAACATTATAAGCATATCAATTTCACGTTCATTCAATTTTTTCGCTACTTCAAAGCCATTCATTCCAGGCATATCAATATCAAGTATTACAATGTCATACTGCACATTCTTTACAAGAACTTCATTCAGAAACACTTCTCCGCTTTCATAACTGTCTATCATATCAAGATCATTTATGTTCATTGATGTGATTATTTCCTTGCATGACTGAATGGAATTATTGTTATCATCACATATCGCAATCCGTATCATCAAACACCCTCCCTTGCCCTTTTTCAAAATAATAACATATACTGTTACAAAAATCAAGACATTTCTACAAATTAGTTTCAGACGCAGAACTACTCTTCAAATATATGTGAATATTAACTGTAGGAATCTCAATGAATCCAACTTGTTTTCACAGGCTTACACAAAATAGCTGCTTTATCTTTACGGCTTTCCTGAAATAGATTCTGATGAGGAAGGCTTGCTGCTTGACAGTCAAACCATCAATCAGATAATCCTCTGTCTTGGTGTAATAAATGGAGTAGCAGGAGCAAATAATGCAATCAAAGGTATGGTAAAGGTGTTAGCCGGTGGAGTTGAAAAGAAATTGCTTAATACTGCTCTGACAAAAGGTACTTTTTATCCTCTGGTCAAAGCAATATCAAAGTTATAACAGATTAAAAAAGTCCTGCAGGATACTACATTAAATCATTATCCAATGATGATAAGACCGTTCCTCTCAGAAATGGGAGGAGCTTTGTTATTGTAAGAATTCTCAGTTATATATCATAATAGTGAATCTATGCCAGGTACTGATTATACGATAATGGTGAGACCGCATAGGTCAAAACCGCCTTCGAGCGGAACATAGGAGCATAACAAAGGAACAGGAGATGCAGAATGTTCAATAATCAGCGTTATCTAACAAAAGGAGTTCAGACAGATATACCGTTTGAACTCCAGATTTTTATGTGGGGATGTATCGACCGTCTGCCAGAAGAGCGTGACTACTTCCAGGTCTTTAAGCTTGAAGTTGTGAACGGTATACAGAGAATACATCATTTCTCGGAACAGCCAGAATACTCTATGAAACACATACTTCCCACAGTAACAAGCCCTATAACAGCAAAGGTCTATGTCATTGATGACGGCGACCACTCAACAATGCTTTTAGCAGAAGAATATTAACAAAAACACAAGAGCCAGTCCTTAAATGGACTGGCTCAATTTTTATCTACGGAGGAATTTAAAATGGAAGAAAAAATCTATTGTTCCCACTGCGGAATTATCATCGACACAGACGACTACGAGGAAATTGACAGTCAGATTGTTTGCTCTGACTGCATAGAAAACTACACCACAACCTGTGACCGCTGTGGTGCAATAATATGGGACTCTGACGCTTACGGAGATGATTACACAAGCCTATGTCATCACTGCTACGAGAATTATTATACACGATGTGCAGAATGTGACGCTCTGATTCACAACGATGACGCCTATGAATATGGGGGCGAGTACTACTGCTCCGAGTGCTATCACGATATCAGAGATAGGGATAGTTCAATACACGAGTACAGTTATAAGCCAGAACCAATTTTCTATGGTGACGGCAATCGTTATTTCGGAATAGAGCTTGAAATTGACGGAGCTGGCAAAGACGATGATTATGCTGAGGAAATACTTGATATTGCAAATGCAGACGGCACATATATCTACATAAAGTCAGACGGGTCGCTTGATGACGGTATGGAAATTGTATCCCATCCAATGACGCTTGATTATCACAAGAAATATTGTTGGTCTGATATTATGAGAAAAGCTGTTTCCCTCGGATACCGTTCACATCAGACAAGCACCTGTGGTCTGCATATTCACATCAACAGGACAGCCTTTTCAGATACCCGAGAAGAGCAGGATGAAATTATCAGTCGCATACTTTACTTTGTCGAACATCATTGGAATGAGATGCTTAAATTCAGCAGACGTTCAGAATACACAATGAACCGCTGGGCGGCTCGTTACGGCTATGAGCATACGCCCAAGGCTATCATGGACAAGGCAAAGAAAGGCAACAACGGAAGATATGCGGCTGTTAATCTATGCAATTATCACACCGTTGAATTTCGTATGTTCCGTGGCTCTTTGAAGTACAACACTTTCATTGCGGCAATAGAACTTGTAAACCACATCTGTGATGCCGCTATGTACAATACGGACGAATCAATAGCTAAACTATCCTGGTCTGATTTCGTGGCAGAAATTACAGAACCTGAGCTTATCACCTATCTGAAAGAACGCCAGCTCTACATAAATGAAAAGATTACAACAGAGGAGGATATGTAAGATGTGTGCATTATTCGGTTGGTTAGATTACAAGGGCATCGTCCCATACAAGACATTAAAAAGGCTCACCCAGGTTCTTGCAAATGTTGCTGAGGAAAGAGGCACAGATGCGTCTGGTATTGCCTATGTAAATGACGGCAGAGTTACGATTTTCAAACGTCCTAAGCCTGCTCACAAGGTTTATTTTAACGC
>JAQXHO010000154.1 GCA_029007315.1 Oscillospiraceae bacterium | reverse complement strand
GCTTTTCTGATGTACTGTCTGTTTTCCAGCACGTTCAGGAAGTAACACACTGTTCTACCGGATGCGGAGGTTGTCACGATAAGATTCTGGATGCAATTTCCGAAATTATGCACAGCTGAGTTTTCACAATCACCAACGACCGGATTTCCTCCGGGCGGTGTGTTTGCCCTCTCCACGGTGATAAACCCCTCAGTCAGCTTCGCTGACAGCTCCCCTTTCATGGGAGCCTTTTGACCGCAGAATTTTAGCTATTGCTTTAAATTACAGTTTAAGCGAAATTCAGCGGAATATTGCCCTCCCTGAAAGGGAGGGGCGGACCACCGCAGGTGGTGGGAGGGTTTTATTCCTCAATCTTCCAGCAAACTATAAATTAAAACCCACACAAAACTAACACTTGCAACAGGCTCTGAAATATGATATAATACAATTACAATAAAAATTACCTTTTGAAAGGAAAATGCGTTATGTTTATTTCAACAACAGAATTTATTCCTGGAAGAACCTATACTGCACTTGGTCTGGTACGAGGCAGCACTATCCAGTCAAAGCACATTGGCTCAGATATCGGTCAGGGATTCAAGAGCATGGTAGGCGGCGAGCTGAAATCATATACAGATATGCTCAACAAGGCTCGTGACCTTGCCACTCAGCGTATGATCGAACAGGCTGCTGCTCTGGGTGCAAATGCCATTGTATCTGTCAGATTTGCTACATCTGCCGTTATGAACGGCGCCGCTGAAGTTATGGCATACGGCACTGCCGTTAAAGTAAACTAAAAAAGAAAGAGGTCGTTATAATGCGCAATACAAAGAGCTATGAAAGCCCCTTCTGTACACGCTATGCCAGCGAGGAAATGCAGTATGTTTTTTCCGCTGATAAGAAATTTACCACATGGAGAAAGCTCTGGGTGGCACTTGCACGTGCTGAAATGGAGCTTGGTCTGCCGGTAACTCAGCAGCAGGTTGAGGAACTGGAGGCTAATATTGAAAATATCGACTATGACGTTGCAGAGGCTGAGGAAAAACGCCGCCGCCATGACGTTATGTCCCACGTTTACGCCTACGGACAGGTCTGCCCGAATGCTAAGGGTATCATTCACCTGGGTGCAACTTCCTGCTATGTAGGCGATAACACTGATGTTATCATTCTCCGTGAAGCTATGCAGATCGTCCGCAGAAAGATGATCAACGTTCTTGCAAATCTTGCAAAATTTGCTGAGGAATACAAGGCTATGCCTGCCCTTGCATACACACATCTTCAGCCTGCACAGCTTACTACCGTGGGCAAAAGAGCTACTCTCTGGATGAACGAACTGCTCATGGACTTTGAGGAGCTGGAATACAGAATCGCTAACCTCAAGCTTCTTGGCTCAAAGGGTACAACAGGCACACAGGCTTCATTTATGGAGCTGTTCGAGGGTGACACCGAAAAGGTAAAGCTCCTTGAAAAGAAAATCGCCGCTGAAATGGGCTTTGATGATGTAGTGCCTGTTTCCGGTCAGACATATTCCAGAAAAATTGACGCTCAGGTTCTCCAGACTCTCAGCGGAATTGCCCAGTCCTGCAGCAAGTTCTCCAACGATATGAGAATTCTCCAGAGCTTCAAGGAAATGGAAGAACCCTTTGAAAAGACACAGATCGGCTCATCTGCTATGGCTTACAAGCGTAATCCTATGCGCTGCGAGAGAATTACATCACTTTCAAGATATGTGATGATAGACAGCCTGAACCCTGCATTCACAGCAGGTACACAGTGGTTCGAGAGAACACTTGACGACTCAGCTAATAAGAGAGTATCCGTACCGGAGGCATTCCTTGCAGTTGACGCTATTCTGAATATTATGATGAATGTTACAGACGGTCTTGTGGTATATCCCAAGATGATACGCCAGAGAGTTATGAAGGAACTGCCCTTTATGGCAACTGAAAATATCATGATGGACGCTGTAAAGAAGGGCGGCGACCGCCAGGCTCTGCATGAAAAGATCCGTGAGTATTCCATGATCGCAGGCAAGCACGTTAAGGAAGAGGGTATGGAAAACGACCTCTGCGATATGATCCTTGCTGATCCTATGTTTATGATAACA
>JAQXHO010000153.1 GCA_029007315.1 Oscillospiraceae bacterium | reverse complement strand
CTCGCCGGGAGTGTCCGAGAAGCAGGAGAGGTTGATGCAGTCGTTCCAGTCTGCACGCATTGCAAGAGGCAAACCGTGCGGGCCGAGATTGTCGGCAACGTGGTAGAAGGAAACCTTCAGATGCTCGAGCATCGGCTGTGCAATCGACATATCGTTGTCGTAGGGCACCATTTCGTCAAGAATTGTCCAGTCACCTGTTTCCTTGATGTAAGCGGAAACGGAGAGAATGAGCCACAGCGGGTCGTCCGAGAAGTCACCGCCGATATCTGCGTTGCCCTTCTTGGTGAGAGGCTGATACTGGTGATAGCAGCCGCCGTCGGGGAACTGCGTGGAAGCGATATCGATAATTCTCTCTCTTGCTCTGTCGGGAATCTGGTGAACGAAGCCGAGAACGTCCTGGTTGGAGTCACGGAAGCCCATTCCGCGTCCGATACCGCTCTCGAAGTAAGAAGCGGAACGCGAAAGGTTGAACGTAACCATACACTGATACTGGTTCCAGATGTTGACCATACGGTTAACCTTGTCATCGGGAGTATCAACATTGAGAATGCCAAGGAGAGAATCCCATGCAGCCTTCAGTTCAGCAAGACCGGCAGCAACCTTTTCAGGAGTATTGTACTTCTCCATCATTTCGAGAGCCTTTACCTTGTTGATTGTCTTGCCGTCAGCCTCGAACTTCTGGTCAACAGGCATTTCAACATAACCAAGGATAAATACCAGTGTCTTGGACTCGCCGGGAGCAAGAGTGATTTCCTTATAATGAGAAGCAATAGGTGACCAGCCGTCAGCAAATGAATTTGTTGCTGCGCCTGCCTCAACAGCCTGAGGATTGTTAAATCCGTTGTAAAGACCGATGAATGCATCTCTGTCAGTATCGTAACCGTCGATTTCGTCATTTACAGTGTAGAATGCGAAGTGGTCACGTCTGTCTCTGTATTCTGTCTTATGATAAATTGTGGAACCGCAAACTTCAACACGGCCTGTGGAGAAGTTTCTCTGGAAGTTTGTGCAGTCGTCCTGAGCGTCCCACAGACACCATTCTGCAAATGAGAACAGCTTGAATGTCTTGGTTTCGCTGCTTTCGTTGGTGATAACCAGCTGCTGAACTTCGCCTGCATAGTTCTGAGGAACGAAGAATGTAGCCTCAGCCTTCAGACCGTTCTTGGCACCTGTGATAATGGTGTAACCCATACCGTGACGGCACTCATAAGAGTCCAGCTCTGTCTTTACAGGTGACCAGCCGGGATTCCAGATAGTACCATTGTCATTGATGTAGAAATAACGTCCGCCCATATCGATTGGAACGTTGTTATAACGATAACGTGTGATTCTGCGAAGACGTGCATCCTTGTAGAAGCTGTAGCCGCCTGCTGTGTTGGAGATCAGTGAGAAGAACTCCTGTGTGCCCAGGTAGTTGATCCAGGGGTATGGAGTTCTGGGATTCTGAATGACGTATTCCTTATTCACGTCATCAAAGTAACCAAATTTCATAGTAAAGCTCCTTTTGTTATTGTATTTGTGATTATATGACCGGACAAGCCGGTATTGTTATTATTATACCATATATTTATTATAATGGCAACCGTTTTTGCAATTTTCCTTTGTTTCATTTATGAGAAATTTTCCTTTGTTTTTTGTAGATAATGCTCTATATGTAACTGTGGTATTTCATTATTATTATTTAATTTGCGGAAAAGAAATATTATTGCCAGTAAAAAATAAAATTTACACAAAAAACTGCCGCAGCATTTTCGCCGCAGCAGCCGAAGTTTATATTATCTTATCTGTCCGCAGCCGTCAATAATGTACTTGACGGTAGTAAGCTCATTGAGTCCCATAGGGCCTCTTGCATGGAGCTTCTGTGTGGAGATTCCGATTTCCGCACCGTATCCGAATTCACCGCCGTCAGTGAAGCGTGTTGAAGCATTCACATAAACAGCTGCAGCGTCAACCTCTCTCTTGAAACGTTCAGCAGCGTCCATATCCTTTGTGATAATACACTCGGAATGCTTTGTGCTGTATTTTGCTATATGAGCAAGAGCTTCATCAATACATGAAACCACCTTCACAGAAAGCTTGTAGTCGTTGAATTCAGTGTCATATATCTCCTCTGTGGCAGGAAGTACACACTCGCCAAGGATACGGGCGGTTTCCTCGTCGCCGTATATTACAACATCATGAGCGTCCAGAGCAGTTTTTATCATAGGCAGAATCTTTTCCGCAACTTCTTCATGAACAACCAGTCCTTCAATGGCATTGCAGACGGAAGGACGCTGAGTTTTTGCGTTGTCCACAATTTTCACAGCCATTTCAAAGTCCGATTCATTCGGAAGGCACTTGTCGATGTACACATGGCAGTTTCCTGCGCCTGTTTCAATTACAGGAACAGTTGCCTGTTTTACAACAGCCTGGATAAGGCCTGCACCGCCTCTGGGAATGAGAACGTCAAGATAACCGTTAAGCTTCATCATATCCGCCGCAGTTTCTCTGGAGGTATCCTCCACCAGCTGAATGCAGTCTGCCGGAAGACCTGCGGAGCTTACAGCCTCACGCATAATATTTGTAAGGCAGGTGTTGGAATGAATGGCTTCCTTTCCGCCACGGAGAAGAACAGCATTGCCGGCCTTCAGACAGAGGGTAGCGGCGTCAACGGTAACATTGGGGCGTGATTCAAAAATAATGCCGATACAGCCAAGAGGAACACGTGTTTTGAGAATACGAAGACCGTTAGGGCGTACAGAGCCGGAAATAACAGATCCTATCGGGTCGTCCATAGCGATAAGCTCTCTTACAGCGTCGGAAATACCCTTTATACGTTCAGGAGTAAGGCGAAGTCTGTCCTGCATAGAAGCGCTCATGCCGTTTTCAGCGGCGGCAGTAAGGTCGAGAGCGTTGGCACTTATAATTTCATCGGTTCTGTTAATAATCGCATCAGCAATTGAGCGAAGAGCAGAATTTTTCATTTCCGGTGAAGCGGCGGCAATTTTAGCCGAAGCAGCCTTTGATTTTGCACCGAGAGTCTGAGCGTAATTCATGTGAATACACCTGTCCTTTCTTAGTTGTTTCCGGATCCTTTTGCAAGGAATACCGTACCCGTTGCCTTGTTGTCGAAGAGATCATAAAGCTTGTATGGATCTTTGCCGTTCATTATCACCATGTCAATTCCTGCGTCTGTGGCAATTTTAGCGGCGTTAAGCTTTGTGGTCATGCCGCCTGTTCCGAGAGATGAACCTGCACCGCCAGCCATTTCCATGATTTTTGAATCTATCTTCTCAACCACAGGTATTACCTCTGCCTCCGGGTGGCTGTGAGGGTCTGCGGAAAAGAGTCCGTCAATATCCGACAGAATTATTAGAATATCTGCGTCAGCAATAGTGGCAACCATTGCAGCCAGGGAATCGTTTTCGCCTATTTTAAGTTCAAGTTCGTCAATGGCAACGGTGTCGTTTTCATTTACAACCGGTATAACGCCCATTTCAAGAAGCTTTCCCAGTGTATTCTGAACGTTTGACAGTCCGTTTGTGAGAATGTGCTTTGTAAGCAGTATCTGAGCCACAGTAACGCTGTATTTGCTGAACATATCGTCATATATGTGCATAAGCTCACACTGACCCACAGCGGCAATTGCCTGTTTTGAGGGTGTGTCATCAGGTTTTTTTGTGATGTTCAGCTTGCCCATGCCCATGCCAACAGCGCCGGAGGAAACAAGAATAAGCTCCTTACCTGCGTTGTGAAGGTCCGCAAGCACCTGAACCAGATTATTCATTCTGCGGATATTCAGCTTTCCTGTTTTATGCGTAAGGGTTGATGTACCCAGTTTGATTACAATTCTTTTTTTTGAAGCAATGTCCGGCATAAATAAAGCCTCTTTCATAAGTTATTTAACAACATTTTTCGGCTTGCCCTCAGTGAATGCTTTCAGATTATCAAGGGCAATACCCAGAAGACGCTGTCTTGTTTCCAGCGGCGACCAGGCAATGTGAGGAGTAATTATACAGTTTGGCAGATTTCTCAGCGGTGTATTTTCGCTCATAGGCTCACATTCCAGAACGTCCAGTGCTGCAGCCGCAAGTCTGCCTTCCTTCAGTGCGTCAGCAAGGGCATATTCATCGGCTATCGCACCTCTTGCGGAATTTACAAGGAGGGCAGTGGGCTTCATAAGAGCAAGCTTTTCCCGTGAAATAAGACCCTTGGTCTGCGGGGTAAGCGGAGTATGAACAGTTAGAACATCTGCTCTTGAAAACGCCTCTTCAATCGTTACGATCTCATAAGGGCAGTCAGAAGGGACAGAGCGTGTATTTACAATAACCTTCATGCCGAAGGCACTGCCGATTTCTGCAACCTTTCTTCCAATGCTGCCGAAGCCTATCACTGCAAGGGTTTTTCCGCTGAGTTCGTATGTGGGAAATGGAAAATAGGAGAATGAAGGTGCATTTATCCAGCCGTCCTTCCTTACGTCCTCGTCATACAGATGAATTTTGCTGTAATGATGCAGTATCTGGGCGAATACATACTGGGCAACTGCGTCAGTGGAATATGTTCCTGCATTGCATACAGTAATGCCTGCTTTTTCAGCCGCCTGCATATCGATAACATTGTAGCCTGTGGCTAAAACTCCGATATAGCGGAGATTGCTGCATTTTTCGATAACCTCTGCGGTAACAGGCGTTTTATTGAGCAGAAGAATTTCAGCGCCGCCGATACGCCGGGCAGTTTCCTCAGGTTTTGTAAAAGGATAGGCAGTAACTTCGCCGAATTCTTCAAAGCCATTATAGGAAAGCTCATCACCCATGGACATGGACTGCCAGTCAGTTATCACAATTTTCATTGGTTTTCTCCGTTATCGCTTTCGGCTGAATTTTCGGAAGTTTCTTCCTCTTTTACGGTATCTTCGGCAGGTTCAGCAGTGTTATTCTTATCTGAAACAGTCTTTTCAGCTGCTGCCTCTTCAGGCAATGGTTCTGTATCCGCATTTTCCTGTCTGCGGCGGGCACGTTCAATAAATGCAAAAACGATTGCACCAACCAGAACAACCGCTTCAAATACTCCCACAGCATGGAATAGGGAAGTGTTTTCCGGGAGGATGTATATGCAGAGAGAGGCAGGAATAGCCACAGCCATCAGCAGCTGATAGGATTTTTTGGTGCGGACATACTGAATGATGAAAAAAATACAGGCAAGTGCACAGAATGCAATATGCCATGTCGTTGAAATAGGGAATGTAGTAGCGTCCATGACAAGGACTCCTTTCACACTTAATATCTATTTTATTTTAACATAATTTTCTTCTGTTGTCAATGAAAATAGTGTGCCGAGAAGATGAAAGTGATGCAGGAAAACAATGCCGGCGGCTGTTTTTCATGAACGCAGTCTGCAAAAAGACGCTTTTTTACTTATATTTCCTGTAATATTTCGGCGTTTTGACAGGATTTTGCCTAAAATCCGTGATACTATGGTTTTTTCTACAAAAAACTCATAAAATCCGAATTTCTTATTGAATTCTGTTTCAGAGTGTGATATAATATGTATAGCTAATTTTAGTCTAAAGGAAGGTTACATTATGAAAAGAAAGAATAAAGTTACATCCGCACTTGGAGTAATCGTTTCAATCATTCTTGTTATTGTTGCAGCTGCAACACTGCTGGTTACAATTCTTTTTGCGAAAAAGGATACCCCTGAGCTTTTTGGCTATTACCTTTATTTACAGAAAAGTTCTGCTATGGAAGTGGCTGATTCTGCTGATGATTCCGCTTCTATTCACGCAAACACAGTTGTATTTGCAAAGGCTTACAACGGCACCGATCCGCTGTCTGTCAACAATGCAGTTCTGTGCGTTCTGGCACCGGACGATTCTTCACCTATCGAAGACAAGGATTCAGACGGATATGCCATTCGCCGCATTCTGGACATTAAGCCCAACGAAGAAACAGGTGAACTCCTGTATTATCCTACAACAATGCAGACAGACCGTTTAGGCACAGAGCCGCCTATTACCGGAAGCTCCATTATCGGTATATGCGAATTTGAACATTCCGGTCTTTATTCCTACATCACATTTGTTCAGACCCTGCCGGGCATTCTTCTTCTGCTTGCTCTGCCCTGTGTTCTGCTCATTGCTATGATCGTTATGAAAATAGTACGTTCCAGAAACCGCAGACTTGATGAGAATGCTTATGCCTTTGAGGAAAGCTACGATGAGGTACCGGGAGAAGACGCATACGACGAGGATTATTCCGACGAGGAAATGGACGAGCCAATGGATGAAGAAGATGATTATTCAGAAAACTATGCTCACGAACAGTCTGCTCCTCTCTATACTCCGGAAATAAGCAGTACAAGCACTCTTGACCGCAAGCGTATTTCCATTGCACAGAATTTCACTCCCAAGGCAGTGAACCCGAATTCTCCATACCAGAAGGCACGTACAATGCAGTTCAAGGCACAGAAGGACGTACCGATCCTCAATACTGCTCCATACGACCAGCCACAGCAGTCATATGACAATGAATATGTAGGCAAATATTCCGCAGGTTCATCTGCAAGCAGCACTGCTTCCAATGAACAGCCTGTATACCACGGCGCACATGAGGCTGGCGGCACATCCGGCGGAAGAGTATTCCGCAGCAACAGCTCTATTACATCAACAATCAGAAAGCCTAATGTTGACGACATTCTGAACGGCGATCCGCTGGCAAGAGCAGCATCTGAACCAGCTCCGAAGCCCGCTCCAGCACCCGAAAAGAAACCTGCTGCTCCTTCCTATTCTTCAGGAAAGCGCAGAAATCCGGTGGACAGTGCTTCTGTTGACGATCTGCTGGCAATGATCGCAGATCAGAAGAAAAAGCTTTAATTGAACAAACAGCATAAAATATTAAAGGACTGCCCGGTTGGACAGTCCTTTTTTCATACATTTTTATGTTATCCTACGGTTCTGTTTACAGCTTCCACTATCATATCAGCGCACAGGTCAATGCCCAGTGTGCTGCTGTTGAGGCAGAGGGCGTAATTTGCCTTGTCGTACCAGTTTCCGCCGGTATTTATGCTGTAAAATGTTTCTCTTCTTTTGTCAGACTTTCTGAGGGTTGCCTCGGCTCTTCTTGGTTCTACGCCGTAATTCTCCACTGCTCTCTTGATTCTTGATTCAGTATCCGCATAAATAAATGTACTGAACATTCTGTCAAGGTCACGGAGAATATAGCTTGCACATCTTCCGACTATCACGCAATCCTCTTTCTCCGCCAGTTCTCTTATGATATTGGTTTCCACTATATACACCTTATCCGATAAGGGCAGGTTATCCTCAATGGAACGTGTGGGATTTGATGACAGCATAAGCGTGTATAAGAAGCTCTTCGGTGCAGCTTCCTCTGCACTTGCAAGATAATCCACAGACACGCCGCATCTTTCTGACGCCATCTCCAGAATCTCTCTATTATAAAACGGTACACCGAGCTTTTCTGCTACCTTCTGCCCGATTTCCCGTCCGCCGCTTGCATATTCTCTTTCAATTGTGATAATTCTGTTGCTCATATTATTTCTATACTCCTTTCATAAATCATATAATAAATAAGCGATTTTTTCTATTATAGCATATTTCGCCGAAAAAAACACTAATTTTTTTACAATTTTTATTATAACGGCTAAAATTCAGCGTTTTTAACAACTAAAGAGCCGCTGTATTATGCACCTTGCCAATATCTGACAGGCATACAGCGGCTCTTCGATTGATTTTATTTATAAATTTATTCTGCACCACGCATTACAGCGTTTACAATGGAAGGATAATACCATGTGCAGTTCTTGCGGTTCAGGAGTCCGAAGCCGTTGTCGCCGTCGGCATTCACAGCGCCGTTGTCCCAGATAAAGCACTTGATTCCCTGTGCCTTTGCACTTTTTACATAGTATTCATACCATGCAGCTCTGTCAGATGTGTTTTCTCCCTTGTTTACTGCACCGAATTCACCTATTATAACAGGTACGCCCTTGCTTACAAAGGTATCTGCCAGATACTTGAAATTCTTGTCAAGCTCTGCCTTGTCTGCGTCACTGCCCCATGTGGAACGTGCGTCATCAGGACCGCAGAAATCCCAGGGCGCATAGCTGTGTATTGATACGATTATGTGGTCGTCGTCAGGAATCTTAACAGCGCTTACAGCTGTTTCAGTAATTGACTGAGCATGAGATGTTACAACAAGAGTACGGTCAGCATTCAGACCGCCTGTGCTGCGGACTGTTTTTACAAATGCTGCGAAAAGCTGATTGATTACATCATGCTCTTCCGGCGTACCGCCTGACCACTCAGTTGCTGAACCTACTATACGAGGCTCATTCATGCCTTCGAAAATAAGATGATGATCATAGTCAGCGAATTCAGTGCTGATTTGCTGCCAGATTCCTGTCAGCTTCTTTTCAACTTTATCCTTTTCGCTGTAGGAAGGTGTAAGCCATATGTAGTCGTCGTGATGAACGTTCAGAATGACATACATACCGTTGTTGTAGGCATAGTCCACAACTTCCTTAACACGAGCCATCCATGCAGAATCTATGGTTCCGTCTGCGGACATATGCTCGCTCCAGGTTACAGGTACACGAACTGCATTGAAGCCTGCGTTCTTTACAGCGTCGATCATTGCCTGTGTTGTTTTGGGATTGCCCCAGCCTGTTTCAGTATCAGATGTGCCGGTTTTATAGCTGTCAAGGGTATTGCCCAGATTCCAGCCTACCTTTATATCCGCAACTATCTCAGCAGAGGACATCTTGTTCACCTCTTCGGAGGAGGCTGTAGTGCCGGCTGATGAGGTGAGCTTTTCATCATCGGAAGCTTCGTTTTTATGTGAAGTTTCTCCTGTGGAATTGCTGTAGCGTACTGTTACTTTATCAAGGGTAACAGATGACTGGTCGCTCCACCAGAAGCCCAGCATAACCTGTCCCTCTGCGGAAACATCAGCCTTAACCTCATCGGGAACTATCCATGTGAGGGAAAGATTTGAAGCGTCTGTTATAACGGCAACATCTCCGCTCTGATACCAGTTTTCATCAGTTGCCGCCTTGCTGTCTTCTTTAAGGGATATACCGAAGGCTCCTGTAAATTTGCCGAGGGAACCGCCGGCTGATATATCGAAGGTCACGGTCTGCACTGTATCCTCTGAGCTTATCAGCTCTGACAGGTCAATATGGCCGGTTTTGCTGTCCTCACTGCCGTAGCTGAGAGTCATTGCCGGTGATACGGTGGTCTGACCGTCTACCGGAACTTCTGCTGTACGTGTATAGGTGCAGATAATGCTGCTGAGGCGTACCTGCTGAACACTGCTCCACCAGTACCCTATAAGAACTTCTCCGTTCGGGTCAACATATGAAGCTATGTCGCTGGGAACATTCCATGTAATTTCCGCATAGGCACCGTTTACTGAATATGAAAAATCATCGGACTGATACCAGCCTTCATCAGTAGCGGCAGGGCAGTCCTCTGTAACGGAAATTCCGCAGCCGCCCTTGTATGTACCCATATTTGACTTGCCGTCTGCTGAATAAAATATGAATGTAAAGGAGTGAACTGAATCACCCTCGTTTATGAAGTCCGAAAGTTTTGCCTTGTATGTGTTTGTACCGTCACGGTCAAGTACAGCGTCGATTCCGGAAACTTCTGCACCCAGTGTTGCGCTGACTGTTTCAACAGGACTGATATGCTCTGTTGCAGCTTCTGTAGGAGCTTCAGTGGTTTCAGCTTCTGTGGCAGATTCTTCTTCCTTTGCGGCGGTTGTACTTTCAGTTGCCGCTGTGGTTTCGGCAGTACTTTCACTGCTGCTTTCCTCATTGCCGGAACAGCCGGAGAGAACCGGTGCCAGACTCATTGCAGCCAGTGCAGCTGCCAGAAATGCTTTCCATTTTCTCATTGTTTTTCTCCTTTTTCCGGACGGTACCAGGAGGGTACAGTCCTAAGTTTATCATAAGAACAGGCTGTTCTTAAAAGAACAGCCTGTTTCATTATGCACTCATCAAAGCGCTTTTAGCGAGCGCCTTTTTTGTCAAATACCACTTTGATTGTCTTTGCCATAAGCTTCAGATCAGCTTTCATGGATCTTCTCTCTATGTATTTTATATCGCTTTCCACCCATTCGTCAAAGGGCATATCGCTTCTGCCGTTGCACTGGCAGTAACATGAAAGTCCGCCCTTTACCAGAAGTCTTTGCATCTGATGAGGCGTATAAAGATTGACTTCTCTCGGAAGCGGCGGTCTTGGTCCTATAAGGGACATATCACCTTTTAATACATTCCATAGCTGAGGAAGCTCATCGATTGATGTTTTTCTTAAAAAACGTCCGATCTTCGTTATACGAGGATCATTTTCCATTTTGAATGCAAGTCCGTCGCTCTGGTTTGTTTTCTGCACTTCCGCAAACCTTTCCTCTGCGTCAACGCACATTGAACGGAACTTGTACATTTTGAAGGTCCTGCCGTCCTTTGTAAGACGTATCTGGGCAAATATCGGGCTGCCCTTGTCCTCGCTGTAAATCAGCATGGATACAATACCCATCGGCACTGCAAGAACAACAAGACCGCTGAGAGCGCATACAATATCAAGCGTTCTCTTTGCTGCACGGTAAACCCGTCCTCCTCCAGGCTTAACTTCACTGGTTTTGAGGACATCTTTCACATTCTCTGAAAGATTTTCCAGAGCCTTCTTATCAAAGTCAATAACAGGATATTCCTTTATCCCGTCGCCTTTGATCACCACTTCAGGCTCACGAGTTACTGCACATACAGACGGCGAATGCGCTAAAAGCATATCGTCCCGCAATGCAAATTCGCTGCTGCTCATAGATTCCTCCTCCTTCTTAGTTAATTTTTTTCAATTTATAAATATCTCCCCATTTACAGCCGGGAAACTCAGCGCAGCATACTGGGTTTCTTCAGCTATACATATATTATAACATATTACTTAAAAAAATGGAAGACTATTTTGTTCGGCAAAATAACAAGATTATCACTTGCTTTGTACTGTATTTTCACGAATATTACAAAATGGATACAAAATTTGAAATATGTGCTTTTTACGGTCATTCCGGCACAAACATTAAAGCTGTTCCTGTATTGACAAAGCACCGTTTATGTGATATAATATAACTTGTCAGAATTGCTGGTGTAGCACAGTGGTAGTGCAGCTCATTCGTAATGAGCAGGTCGCAGGTTCAAATCCCGTCACCAGCTCCAGAAAAAACGTCCGGAGCATTTTGTTTCGGACGTTTTTGCTTCAAAGAGAAAAAAGCAGCATCCGTACCGTAATAAAGGTGCGGGTGCTGCCTTGTTATATGTCTGCTTTTAAACTACCGGCTTGACCGGGATAGCACAGTTGTCAATAACATACTGGATTATGACAGTTGCATCTATCATATTAAGAGTTCCGTCAAGGTAGCAGTCTGAATTTGCTGCTGAGGTTTTGTTGAGAGAAATCGCCCCGGTCAGCGCCTTATGGAGCAGTACAACGTCTGACATATCAATATTGCCGTCAAGATTTACATCGCCGTACATTGTTACATACGCCGGACTGATATCTGAAATGCTGTCAGAGCTTTGATCGGCTTCAATGATCTTCTTTGTCAGATAATCAGCCTTGCAGTAGCCCACAATGCCGTTCCATGAAACGTTTGACCATTCGCCGTCAGTGGAGATTACAAAAACTTCGCTTTCATTTGGAATCTGTGCAAGAATTTTAGCACTAAGACTTCCTGACTGACGAAGGTTCAGATGTGCGCCGTCTGTAGAAACCAGATATGCACCTGCCTCAGCTGTATTATCAGAAGGCTCTGAATTATCTGAAGACTCTGTGGTTTCCGTTGTAACTGAGGTAAGCTCAGTTGCAGATGTTGCTGATTCTGAGGAAGATTCTGACGCAGACGCTGAAACCTCAGAGGAAGTGGTCGTTGCTGAAGCTGTAGTAGTAGTTGTTGTTGTTGTTGCTGCAGTGGTCTGGGATGATGCAGTTGTTGTTTCCTCTGCCTTCTTCAGATACGCCATGCTGCAGTATCCGCTGTTTCCCTTCCATGTGACAGCCGCCCATTCATCGTTTGCAGCGGTTACAGTTACCTCGGACTTGTCCGGTATCTGGGCAACAATACTATATGAAGTGCCTGCACCGGAACGCATATTGAGATAGGAACCATTTGCTGATACAACATATGCTCCTGCATTTTCCTGGGAAAGCTGGGCTGTAGTTACAGATGAAACTGAAGAAGAAGAGGACGCTGAAACTGTTGTTCCGGTAACTGAAGCTGATGTGGTACCGGAAGAAGTTCCCGTTACAGAAGAAGCTGTTGTAGCTTTGGAAGCCGGGGTAAGATATTGCATACTGCAATATCCGCTTAAACCGTTATAAATAACGCTTGCCCATGAGCCGTCAGACTCGATCACCTGCACGGGAGCGCCGTTGGGAATTCTGGTGAGTACAGCAGATGAAGTACTTGCTGCGCCTCTGAGATTGAGTTCGCCTCCGTCGGTGGTAACAATATATTCGCCTGCAGCGTCAGCAGAGCCGCTGAATGCAGGTGTGGTGGAGGTTGAGGCAGGAGCAGCAGTGACTCCCGTAGCAAAATAGAATGTCAGATATGCTCTGAGCTTCAAATAGGTTGTACCTTCCTCAGACCAGTAGTTCAGTTCATCATATGTCTTCCAGTCGCCTGACTTTGTGGTCTGGCGCTTTGTTCCTGCACCGGGGTCATAAACGAGAACACGGTTGGTTGCGCTGTCGTAATCAACGATAGAAATAAAATGGTTATGCACAAGACCTACAGCAACCTCGCCCTTTGAGAGCTTGGCAACCAGGGTATTCCATGCAGCGTCATAGGCTGCCGGAGTTGCAGGATAGCAGTTTCCCACATATCCGTTGAAACCATAATGAGTATCAAGCTGGAATCCGTAGGTGCTGCCGAATTTCGCAGCAGCGTTGGGAGCTATGGTGAAGCTTGAGCCTACACCGTTTATATATTCATTTGCAGTGCCCCAGTCGGCAACAGCATAAATATCCATTGTATTGCCTGTAAGATAACGTACAGCATTTATAATGGCGAAAGCACCGCAGCCGCTGTTGCCCAGTGTACCGTCGCCGTAAGGGTAATTTTTCCATTCAGGATCACACTGCTGAAGAACAATGTCGCCGGCTTCAACCTTTACGCTTCTTCCAAAGACAATGCCTGTTGTCAGCAGCATTATTGCAGCCAGTATGGCTGAGATTATTTTTCTTATTTTCGAATTCATTGGACTAATTTTCCTTTCGTTTAAGGGTTTTCCGCATTTTACTTTTCATATGATTTCAGCTGCGGGACGTTTCACCGTCCTTTCTGAGCATTAAGCTCTGTCTTACCGGTTTGAAACCATTTGTAATTGTTTTGTAATCTCCTGGATATTATATCATACTTTTCCGTAAAAGTGAACCCATTTCCCGAAATTTTAGCACACTGCAATATTTTCACAAAAAAATTAAAGAGCTTATTTATGCACTCTGCATAAAAATCAGCCATAAAGTCTGCATTGAAAGTCAGGATTATCGGGAAATGGCAAAAAAAAGCGGCGTATATAAATGCTGAACCAAGGTGTATTTGTATAAAAAGGCTATTTTTCCATTGATAATCTGTCGCAAATTAACAAAAAAACACTGCATTCCGTAAACGCTCTTGCAAAGCGGTGCAGATTGTGTTATAATCTATATAGTACAGTGTGCGGAGTGATCCGGCTGTGCATATTTCAGTAATGTACTTAAAATAGAATATTACAATAAAATGTTAGGAGGAAACATAAAGTGAACGAAGTAAAAAAGGGCAAAAAGGTAACGATTCTGGGTGCAGGCAACGTTGGTGCGTCTATTGCATTTGCTATGGCTATCAAGGGACTTTGCTCTGAAATGGTACTTGTTGATATCAACAAGCCGAAGGCAAAGGGTGAGGCAATGGATATTATGCAGGGCAATTCTTTCTATCCGGGCTGTGACATAAGAGATGGTGATTATCCGGACGCTGCAGGCTCTGATCTGGTAGTTGTAACTGTAGGTATTGCAAGAAAGCCTGGTCAGACACGTCTTGACCTGTGCAAGATCAATGCAAAGATCATCGCATCTGTTATGCCGGAGATCACAAAGTACGCTCCCGACGCCTGCTACGTTATCGTAAGCAACCCGGTAGACGTTCTTACATATGAAGCTCTGAAGGTTTCCGGTCTGAAGCCTACTCAGGTTATCGGTTCCGGTACAGTTCTTGACTCTTCACGTCTTCGTGCCTGCCTGGCTGATCATGCAAAGGTAAGCGCAAAGAACGTTCACGCATATGTACTGGGTGAACACGGCGATTCTTCAATGGTACCCTGGAGTCTTGCTTCTGTATGCGGTATGCCCTTCGAGGATTATTGCAGATGTGTAAGCGATCTTGGCGATAAGAACGAGATCGTACAGGAAGTAAGAGATGCAGGTGCAGAAGTAATCAAGTGCAAGGGTGCTACATATTATGCAATCGCTCTTTCTGTCAGCATGATCGCTGAAGCTGTTCTTCGTGATACAAAGACAGTTCTTACTGTATCCGCACTGCAGGACGGAAGCCGTTATGAGGGCGTTGAAGATGTATGCCTGAGCCTGCCGGCAGTAATCGGTGCAGCCGGTATTGAGCGTGAGGTTACACCTCCGCTGAACGACGAGGATCAGGAAGCTCTTCGCAAGAGCGCAAAGGCTCTGAGAAGCGTAATTGAAGCTATGCAGGAAGCAGAGTAATTAAGTAAAATAATTGCAGCGGTTGTGTTTATGCGATCGCTGCATTACTTTTATATTTCCAGACTGGAGCGAAAGGGTGATAATACTTGCTGAGTAAAATCAAAGCGCTGGCTGTTGTGTTTGTTTTGCTCCTCTGCTCCGGTACTCTTATAAGAATAATGTTAAGCCGTGAGGATATGCCCGGAAAGTCAGCAATTGACATTGTGGCAGTGAATTTTGAAACAACAGCTTCCGAAGCTGCTCAGACAGAGAAACCCAGCACAGAAAATCCGGCTGAATCAGCGCATACAACAGAAACAGAAACCGGAGTTTATGCCGTAACAGAAGAACCTGCCGAATATACCGCAGAAATTCCGGAGTTTCCTATAAATCTTAATACAGCCACAGCAGAAGAACTTGCACATTTACCGGGAATAGGCATGAAAACAGCTGAGGAAATAATATCTTACAGAGAGAACAAAGGCGGTTTTACAAACAGAAAACAGCTTCTTGACATAAAGGGCATAGGCGATGCTAAATATAGTGAAATATATGACCTTGTGTATCTTGACGTGGAAACAGAATATGTTTATGTAACAGAGGAACAGCAGGAAAGTGCAGAAGAGGAATATCCGGAAGAATCGCCGCCGGTGATCGATATTAATACTGCCAGTGCGGAGGATTTTGCAAAACTGCCCGGCGTAGACATAAGCCTCGGACAAAGAATAACAGATCTCCGCAGAGAAATAGGCGGATTCAGAAATAAGCTGGAGCTGCTTTATACCGAGGGAATGACAGACGATTTATTTGTGTCAATACAAGAGTTTCTTGTGTGCGAATCAGCATATTCTGAATGAAGAAACGAAATATGCTTTAACCGTTTTGTAACCTTTTCCGAAAACGAGAGTTGTTTTTTCAGCATATTAAACATATTCAACAGTGATTTTTTGTACCAACAGACCAAAAATAATGAATGAATGGAATACCTCTTGACTTTATTTCGGAATTAGTGTATATTTAGCTTATCAAAGGATTGCTGTGCAGCAATGGGAAAACCATAGAGCTGCCGGCAAAAATAAGCCAATTATATTATTCTAAGCAATAATATAATATATAATTTAAGGAGGAAATTTCCAATGAACAATCTGAAGAAGACACTGGCACTCGTAGCTGCACTGGCTATGACTGCTACAGCATTCGTAGGATGCGGCGGCAGCGACGATGCTTCCACATCTGAATCCGCAACAGAGGCTGCTACAACAGCTGCTGAAGAGTCTGAGGCTGAGGCTACTGAGGCTGAAGAGTCTGAGGCTGAAGCTACAGAAGCTGAAGAATCTGAAGCTCCTGCAGAAGCTGAAGTACCGGCTCTGGGTGCACCTGACGGTTCTCTCGGCGAGGGCGGCGACAAGCTGACAATCCTCTGCTGGACAGAAGACGACCTTTCCTATATGTATGACGTTGTAGCTAACGCTTCCGGCATGGCTAAGGACAAGATGAACTGGGCACAGGTTGGTACAAAGGGCGGCGAAGCAAACGAAAAGTATGCTCAGTACTTTGCTTCTGACGACGATGTAGACCTGTACTTCTGCGACGCTGACTGGAACATGGCTTACCAGAACAACGATGAGTATTCTGCTCCTCTGTCTGCTGTAGGTATCACAGAAGATATGTATGCAAACGCATATGGCTACACAGTAAACATGGGTAAGGATCAGAACGGCGTACTGAAGGGCGCTACATGGCAGGTTGCAGCAGGCGGCTATGCTTACAGAACTGACCTGGCTGAACAGTACCTGGGCATCACAACTCCTGAAGATATGCAGGCTGCTATCTCTGACTGGGATGCATTCTGGGCAACAGCTGCTACAGTATATGAGAAGTCTGGCAACACAACAGCTATGGCTGACTCTCTGGGCGGCGTTTGGAGAGCATACTCCAACGGTAACAGAACATCTGCTTGGGTTCAGGACGGCGTAATCACAGCTGACAACTCCAAGGCTTGCCTCGGTGACTTCATCTCCATGGCTAAGACAAACTATGACGCTGGTTACATCAGCACTGCTTCTCAGTGGACAGATGACTGGCTGCCGCAGGGTCAGAGCGCAGGCGCTCAGGCTAACAAGACATTCGGCTTCTTCTTCCCGACATGGTCACTGGGTGCTGGTTCTCAGCTTTCTCAGGCTGAAGGCGAAGAGGGTGCAGAAGGTTCTACATACGGCAAGTTCAACGTTGTTTCCGGTCCTACAGGCTGGTTCTGGGGCGGTTCCTGGATTTGCGTATCTCCTAAGTCTGACAACGCTACAGAAGCTGGTCAGTTCATTTACTACATGACAGTAGATGCAACTTCCATGCAGGCATACGTTGACGCTAAGGGCGATTTCGTAAACAACAAGGTTGTTATGAACAACACAATCGCTGCTGGCACAAACAGCAACCCGCTGCTGGGCGGTCAGGATCAGCTGGCTACACTTTCTGAGTCCGCTTCCAAGATCGACATGAGCATTGCTACTCAGTATGACGCAACAATCAACCAGACACTTCAGGATGTAGTACAGCTGTACTGCGAAGGCGACATCGCTTCTGAAGATGACTGCGTAAACGAGTTCCTGGACAAGCTGGCTGCTAGCCTGACAGATGTAACAGTTGAATAATTGTTGATATCTGTTATTTGATTCGTTAATTCAATAATATACAACCTGCATGGCAGTATAGCTGTGCAGGTGTATATTTATTTATTTTTCTCTACTACTATTTTACTAAATTTTTGAGAGGGTGTGTTCGAAATGGCATCGACAGCACAGAGCCGTATCAAATCCATAAGCTATGCGAAGTACGGCTATATGTTTATCGCTCCATTTTTCATTGTTTATACGTTCTTTCAGATCTGGCCTCTTATCAATACATTTATCCTGAGCCTTTATGGCAACGGCAACAATGCAAGTGAATTTGTTGCACTTGAAAACTATCAGGGTTTGCTGTTTGGTAGTGAATCAAATCGTGCTTTCAGAGCACTTCATGGTCAGTTTACTGATGCATTCCTTAATACAATTATCCTTTGGGTAGGTAACTTCATTCCTCAGATTCTCCTTTCTCTGCTTCTTGCTGTGTGGTTTACAGATTCCAAGCTGCATATTCCGGGACAGGGCTTCTTCAAGGTTGTAATGTACCTTCCTAACATTATCACTGCAGTATCTGTAGCTGCTCTGTTCATGCGCTTTATTTCTAACACAGAAACAAGTGCAGTAAACGTTATTCTCACAAATATGGGCAATGATCCTGTAAAATTTGAGAACAGTGTTGTATGGAGCCGTGGTATCGTAATGTTTATCCAGACATGGATGTGGTTCGGTAATACAATGATTATGATGATGTCCGGTATTCTGGGTATCAATCCGTCACTTTTCGAAGCTGCAAATATTGACGGTGCATCCAGCGGTCAGGTTCTGAGAAAGATCACTCTGCCGCTTCTGAAGCCAATGGTTGTTTATACTCTGATTACCTCCATGATCGGTGGTCTTCAGATGTTCGATATTCCTTTCCTGTATCACTCCGGTGAAAAGGCTAAGGATCATCTGCGTACCGTTGCTGTATTCATTTATGAGCAGTTCCGTGTAGGTAATAATGTACATAATCCACAGTACGGTATTGCAGGTGCTGCGTCAATCATGCTGTTTATAGTTACTGCTATTCTTGGTATTTTTGTATTCCGTATGAATCGTGATCAGGACGAAGTTCGCAAGAAGAAAGAAAGAAAAGCTCTGGTCAAGGAATACAAGAAACAGCAGAAGCTTGCTAAGAATGGAGGTATGTTCTGATGGAAAATGTCGGCGTAAAGGATAACTATATGCTGATTCAGCGTATCAAATCCATCGGCTGTTTTATTGTTTGTGTTATTCTGGCACTTGTATGTCTTGTTCCTCTTTGGATCATGATTTGTAATGCCACACATGATAAGGCTCATCTGCTTATTAATCCTATCAACTTTATACCCGGTGGAGATTTTATGACCAACTATCATAATATTTCCGAAGGTGAATCTGCTCAGTTCCAGGGCTTCAGCGTTTGGACTGGTTATCTTAACAGCTTGATCATTGCAGGCGGATCTACAATACTCACTGTATTCTTCTCCGCACTGACAGCATATGGTCTTACTGTTTATAACTTCAAGGTTCGTGATACAGCTTACACAATTATTCTGGCTGTAATGATGATCCCTGTACAGGTTACATCTACCGGTTTCGTACAGTTCATGGTAGGTACTCTGGGTCTTGCTAACTCATTTATTCCGCTGATCGTTCCCGCAATTGCGGCTCCTGCTATCGTATTCTATATGCGTCAGTATATGAAGTCCTCATTCCCGCTGGATATCGTTGAAGCGGCAAGAATTGACGGCTGCGGTGAATTCCGTACCTTCATTTCAATTGCAATTCCTATGTGTAAGCCTGCAATTGCAGTACAGTCAATATTTGCATTCGTTGCAAACTGGAACAACTACTATACTCAGAACATGATCATTCTGAGTGATCAGAAGCGCTACACTATGCCTATCATGGTACAGTGCGTACTTGGTCAGGACAAGCACCCTGACGGCGGCGCTCAGTATGCAGCTGTTGCACTTTCAATCATTCCGATCGTTGCTATTTATCTCTGTCTGTCCAAGTTTATCGTTGGCGGCGTTGCTCTCGGCGGCGTAAAGGAATAATTACACATAAAAATGAGAAAAGAGTCACAGGTTTCTGTGGCTCTTTTTTGTATATATTATTTTTTTAGTCTTACTGAAACATCACCAGTTGTAAGAACTTTTTTTGTACCGTCAGAAAGTTCAATTTCCAGTCCTGCATTCTTATCTATACCCAGAACTTTTGCCGTATAAATATTATTTCCGCTGTGAACGTCAACATCCTTTCCGATAAGAAAGGAGCGTTTTATGTAGTCTTCAAGGAATTCACGGTTTTTGAGCTTTTCAAGCTCTCTTGAAAGGCTGCTAAGCAGAGCATTTTCCATTTCCTTTACAGATATGATACGTCCTGTCTGTTCCTCAATAGATGTGACGATGTTTCGCAGTTCAACAGGAATTGATTCCGTAACTGAAATGAGATTAATACCTATTCCGATAACTATAAATTTCGGCAGAGAAGCTTCGGTGAGTATGCCGCATAATTTCTTTCCACCCATGTAAATGTCATTTACCCACTTGATGTCAGCTGAATGTCCCGACACTTCTTCTATTGCCTTTGCAGCAGCAACAGCGGCGCAGGATGTAATAAGCCCTGCCGTACTCATATCAAAGCCTTCACGGATAAGTACTGTGCAGTACAGACCTGCACTCTTTGGCGAACAGAAACGCCGTCCAAGTCTTCCTTTGCCGGCTGTCTGATGCGCTGCAATTACAACCGTACCATGAGGCGCACCCTCTCTTGCAAGCTGCTTGCATTTTGTGTTAGTTGAATCAAGTTCTTCAAAGTAAACCGGTTTAAAATTTATCATAAAAATTCCTCCTGCACCTATCTTTAAAAGGTGCATAAAATAATAATAACAGGGCATAATCCAGACAGAGCATATTTCTAAAATAGGAGTGAATATATATGATGGTCAGAAGAGGAGAGATATATTATGCCGATCTGAGTCCGGTAGTAGGCTCTGAACAGGGCGGCGTAAGGCCAGTACTTATAGTGCAGAATGACATAGGCAACAGGCACAGTCCTACGGTAATTGCTGCTGCAATAACCAGCCAGAAGGATAAGGCAAAACTGCCCACACATATTCCTGTAAGTGCAGATTCCTGCGGACTTACAAAGGACAGCATAGTGCTTCTGGAGCAGATACGTACCATTGACAAACGCCGTCTGAAGGACAGAATGGGCGCTCTCGACAACACCTCAATGACTCAGATAAATAATGCTCTGCAAATCAGCTTTGGTCTTGAAGCGGAGTAATACATCTGTATACGATATTATAACAAAAAGGCTGCTGCGTATGTTACGCAACAGCCAGATTTTTTACACATTGGCATGATCAGTCAGACTTAGCCAGCTGCGTTCAGCTTCTTCATTAACTGAGATTTCTTTCTTGCAGCAGCATTCTTGTGCATAAGACCCTTTGCGCAAGCCTGGTCTACACGCTTGATAGCTACTCTGATTGCAGCCTCCTTATCAGCAGCATTGTTTGTGCAAGCTGCGTCAGCCTTCTTGATGAGAGTCTTCATGTTAGACTTTCTTGCCTTGTTCAGAGCTGCTTTTGCCTTAGTAACCTTTACTCTCTTCTTAGCGGATTTAATGTTTGGCATTCGTGCCACCTCCTTGTTTTTGTTGGTCGGATTTCCCGTGGATATCCTGTAAGCAAAGTCATATCATAGAAACGGAATTGACACGGTACCGCTTCCTGCAAGATGGTACGACCATTTGCCGATGCAATCGGGTTATATCGCATCATGACTAAGAATTATTATACCACGATTCAGCAAATAATGCAATAGGTATTTTTTAAATAATACGCCGATTTTTTATCCCAAATTATAAGCAAAATATACAAAGGAACAAGAAATTCTGCAAAAGGAGGACTCTTCATGAACATCAGAACTGACCTTGCTCTTGAAAGGATAGGCAGTGAAAATGCACAGGGAAAAGGTATTATCAGCACTGAACGGGGCGAAACCTTTCACATAACGGATATACGGATAGACAGCGATGAAGCCGGCAGAAGGATCGGCAAGCCAAAGGGCAGATATCTCACGCTGGAAACAAAAGCCCTGAGCCGTTTTTCCGATTGCTACAGGGAAATGACAGAGGAATTTTCAAGGGAGCTTTCCGCATTTCTGCCGGAATCGGGCTGCGTCCTTGTAGCAGGTCTGGGGAACAGTGCGATCACTCCCGACGCTTTGGGACCACGTACAGTAAGCAAGGTTCTGGCAACACGTCATCTTAAACAGGAACTTGTAGAAGGTGAAGCAGATTTTCTCCGTTCACTCAGACCCGTAAGTGTGCTTCAAAGCGGTGTACTGGGACAAACCGGCATGGAAACGGCTGAGATCATATCCGCTGTATGCGCAAAGACAAACCCGAAGGCTGTAATTGCCATTGACGCTCTTGCCTGTGCAGAGCTGTCAAGGCTTGGAACCACTATTCAGATGTGCGACAGCGGCATAAGTCCCGGAAGCGGAGTTGAAAACAAAAGAATGGAGCTTTCTGAAAAGACACTTGGCATTCCTGTAATAGCAGTAGGCGTACCCACAGTTGTGGATCTTCATACAGCGGCAAAGGGCATTACCGGACAGGAGATACCCTCTGGAAGTCCCAATATGATGGTAACGCCCCGGGATATTGACAGACTTATTGACCATGCGGCAGGAATGATATCCTGCGGAATCAACATGGCACTCCACAGTGAACTTACCTTTGCAGACGCAGAATCACTGTGATTTTCTGCGGAAAAGAAGCAGAGATGAACAAACCGGTACAGCGACTGAATAAGCAATGGCAGATATCCAGCTCTGTATGCTGAGTGTAACTGTACCAAATATCACCTGCATAACAGGAATCTGAACTGCCGCAATAAGGGCAGCAAGGGACATCAGAACAGCGCCGAGAAGCTTCATATTATTGGTGTAGCGTATCCGGAAAAGACCCTTTGTTTCAGATTTGCATTCAAAAACGTGTACAAGCTGTGAGAGGATAAGAGTGCATAAAGCGGCTGTCCGGGCGGCTGCAAGACTGCCTTCCAGTTTCAGTCCCATAGTGAAGGAACCCAATGTGCAAAGACCGATGAGTATGCCACGGAGTCCGATTTTCTGCATAAGTCCTCCGGAAAAGAAGCCTTCTTCCTTCTTTCGAGGAGGAGAATACATATCCTCCGGTTCCGGCGGTTCAAGTCCCAGTGCAATTGCAGGCAGTCCGTCTGTTACGAGATTTACAAGAAGGATCTGAACAGGCAGAAGCGGCGCAGGCATACCCACAAGAATGCCTAAAAACATAGAAGCCACCTCTCCGATATTGCAGGAAAGGAGATATCTTACGAATTTTCGTATATTTGAGTAAACGCACCTTCCTTGCTCAACTGCACTTACAAGGGTTTCGAAATTATCATCAAGGAGAACAACATCAGCTGCCTGCCTTGCAACGTCCGTGCCGCATTTTCCCATGGCAACGCCCACGTCAGCCGCTTTTATGGCAGGTGCGTCATTTACTCCGTCGCCGGTCATGGCAACCACATTTCCTCCTGCCTGGAACGCTCTAACAAGCCTTAGCTTATGGGCGGGACTGACCCTTGCAAATACACCGTATCTGTCAGCCTCCTGTGCAAGCTCTCTGTCGGACATTTTGTCTATCTGCTGACCTGTAAGAACATGGGACGCCCGCATAATACCGGCTTTTTTAGCAATAGCCGAGGCAGTTTCCGGGTGATCACCTGTAATCATTACAGTACGAATCCTTGCATGACTGCAAATACGTATTGCGGCTTTGGCGGCTTCTCTGGGCGGATCTTCCATACCGCAAAGACCTGTGAAAACAAGCTCCTCCTCGCTTTCGCCGTATGCAAAACCAAGCACTCTCAGAGCCTTTGAGGACATCAGAGCCACGGCTCTTTCAATATCAGCTGCAATATCAGCTGTAAGAGCGGTTTCATTGCCGCCCAAAAGGCATTTGCCGCACATTTTGAGGAGAATATCAGCCGCACCCTTTATATAGATCTTTTCGCCGTTTCCGGTGCGTACTCTGACTTTCATATATTTTTTGTCGCTGTCAAAGGGAATAACGGAAACTCTCGGATATTTTGCCCTTATCCTGTCTACGTGAAGTCCTGCGGATACGGCGGCATGAATTATAGCGGTTTCAGTGGGATCACCCTCTTTTTCTGTGGCAGTACTGCAAAGAATGCCGCACTGAAGCAGCTCCGAAAGAGCAGTGTTTCCGCTTAATGAGATGAATTCTTTTCCTTTCTGAACTCCGTTTTCGGTAACTGTATAGTTTTCTCCGGGAATACGCAGTTCGGTAACAGTCATTTTATTTTCTGTGATAGTTCCGGTTTTGTCGGAGCATATGACATTGGCACAGCCTAAGGTTTCCACGCTGTGCAGACGGTTTACAAGGGCATTATGCTGCCGCATTCTGCTGACAGCAAGGGCGAGAGCAATTGTTACGGTTGCAGGAAGACCCTCGGGAATAGCAGCAATAGCAATGGTAATGCCTGTCATCAGCATATCAAAAAATGGTTCGCCACGGAGTACGCCTGTTAAAAATACTACAATACATACGCCTATGCAAAGCAGACCTACCACCTTTCCAAGGCCTGCAAGACGTTTTTGCAGAGGAGTCATGGCGTCCTCAATATCAGTAAGGCTTTCCGATATCTGACCCATCTGGGTGTTCAGTCCTGCCGCAATTATAACGCCCTCTCCGCTTCCTCTGAGAACGCCTGTTCCTGCGTAGATAACGCCCTTTTGATGAAGTTTGTTTGATGAGGGCATGGGCGTCTGGGCGGATTTTTCCACAGGTTCTGATTCGCCTGTAAGCAGTGATTCCTGCACCGCAAGTCCATGGCTGACCGTGACAGCACAGTCCGCAGGAACATTATCTCCTGCTTCAACCTTAATAAGATCACCGCAAACAAGAAATCTTGCAGGGATCTTTTTCCATTCTCCGTCACGGAATACATTAGCCTTTGGTGCGGTCATATCCCTCAGCGCTTCAAGTGTGCGTTCTGTGCGATATTCCTGCACAAAACCCAGAATTGCGTTAAGAAGTACGATAAGGATAATTGTAACGGCGTCGGTAATTTCACCTAAGAGTGCGGCAATAACTGCACCTGCCAGCAGGATCATCACCATAAAATCCCTGAATTGTCCGAGAAATATTTTCATAGCTCCTGTCTGTTTTCCCTCTGCAAGGGCATTTTCTCCTTCGCTGCGGAGCCTTGCCTGTGCTTCACGCTCTGTAAGTCCTGCCATAAAAGCACCTCCTTCTCTTCAAAATGGTATGCAGAGAAAGCGGACAGTAGACATATTTTTCTGTGCTGTTCATAGAATATCTATAGCTTCTGATATATTTTATGATATAATACTGACAACGAATACTGTTAAGGAGGACCGGATATTATGATGAAAACAGAAATCAGAAGCGGAAGCTTCACAGAAGAAGAGATCACAAGCTGTATACTTTATACAAAGAAAAGATGGGGCGTAAGACTTCCGAAGGATCTGAAGCTTATACTTGACAAAAATCCGGACGGCAGTATTGAGGTAACATACGATCCGCCAATAAACCGCAGTGTTTACAGAAGCACGGATTATCTTGTAAACAGCGTTGACAAGCTGAATGCCGCAAAGCAGGCTGAGTACATGGAAAAGCAGATAAATAACGTATAAAAAAAGAGCCGGAATATGTCACATTCCGGCTTTTTGTTATGGGCATCTCTAAATACTCCGAATTCGTCAGATGAGTGGGCTTTTAGAGGTGCCCTTATATTATAACTCTGTAACCCTCTGCAAGAGGCTTTATATGTGAGGGATGTGCAGCTGCATATTCAAAGATTATCCTGTCAAGTCCCTCTGATGTGAGGAAATTTCTGAGGGTTTCATTTGAATATTCACTCATACCGCTACAAAGTTCCGACAGTGCAATGACAGTATTGCCGCTGTTGTCACGCATCATTCGGAAAGGCCATATTTTGCAGTCAAAGGGTTTATTATCTGAGGACAGACCGCAACCATTATCTGTGAGGGCAGGGCAGGAGAAAAGTTCATCTCCTGTGAGAATGGGGGCTTTGAATGTAAGTTCACTGCCTGCACCTGTAAATTCTGCACTCTGGCAGAGCTTTTTTGCGGCGTCTGCAGTGCTTGCATCAAATACAGGTATCTCCCATGTGTCAGTGCGGTCAAATTTACAGCAGAGGCGGCACTGTGCGCAGGTTTTGGGCGAAAGTATTTTCTTTAGCATGATATTGCTCCTTTTTTCGCTTATGCTTGATGGAACCCCTCCACCATTTCTGCGACCTGGTCCCCCTCCCCTTTCAGGGGAGGCTTTTTTGACTGTGTTTTTCTCTATATTCTATATTTTTGCTGTATATAAAATTT
>JAQXHO010000152.1 GCA_029007315.1 Oscillospiraceae bacterium | reverse complement strand
GAACTGTGGGTGGAGATTATGCGGTGTTGTTTTTACAGATTTTGGATAAACACTGTGAATACTTCTATACTTATGATAAATTTAGTGTAAAACAAACATTGAAGAGAAGCTACCATGAATCTTAATCGACGAAAAAATGGTCATTTTGAGAATCGAATTTCAAACAGCAAGAAATCTGGCGAAAAAAGGACTTTCTTATATGCACTCAAACACACAAAAGAGCAGTGTATCTATTGAGTTTAAGTGAACTATCAGCAGAAAATACCGCAATGTTACTGTACTCTAACCATATCAGAGCTGTTCACGAAATGACATAGTGTTATCATGCATCGTTTAAATTAATCCACAACAGCCAACTATACTATGAAAGCAGAAAGTAGTCTCTGCACTTTGAGAATGTGCAGAGTTTACCTTTACTTATCCATTAATTTTATACTGATTAATTAACTCGTCTTTCATCAAACAAAAATCAAATACATTTAATCTGTTGTCAGATGTAAAATCAACCGCCTGCCAGTCTGAAAGCTTTGTATTCGGAACTGCCAATAACCACTTTTGGAATAATACTACATCAGCAATATTAAACTGACCATCAGCGTTAACATCACCTTTAATCGTTGAAAGCTGCCATTTAAACATCGGATATCCGCTATTTAATGATTCATCCGTATTTGTTACAAAAGCATCTCCCAGATCTTGTGCAATCTGTTTCATCTGACTTTGTATCAGAGCTGTTGTATTATCACTCCTTGCGTAGGGACAGGTTGTATTTGAAGCATTACCAGTTGAAATATAACAATTTGAAACATATATTGCAGGAACGTGGTTTTCTGCATCACTATATAACTGATTTAACCACGTCATATTAACTGCCATAATTCCATATGAGTTTTCTTTTGTATCACATACTATTTTACCGTTTGCGTGATATGAATTGCTGATCTCAAAAGAATTTGATTCATCAGCATATCCGCTTGAACCAATAATTCCTGATGCATAAGTACAACCTTCAACTGAACCGTTATGATAACAGTTATTTATACTAATCTCTCCCAAGAAATTACCGTTTCCTATTAATCCACCTGCTTCTTTTGTTTCTGAATAAACATTGCCGATAAAAGCACAGTTTTCTATGTATGTTCTTTGTGCGGATCCAATCAACCCTCCGGCTACACCTTTGCTGCTTACATTACCATATACAACTAAATTTTTTATAAGCGCATTTTTATTTGTATTCGCAAATAATCCACAGCTCATTGTATTGTTATAATCTATATTCAAATTCTTTATACTATGACAATTGCCATCATAACATCCCATAAATAAACGTCCATAACTATTATTCTGCTGGATGCCGATAGGATAAAATTCTTCGTTTTCTAAATCTATATCATTAGTCTGGATATAGAAGGCAGTGTTATAATTAGGTTATACTACTATATTCCTGCTTAAACCATACAGATCTTCTTTTGTGCTTATCTGATATGGAGAATCTAATGTTCCATCACCTTTAAATTGATAAGGTACCAATTCCCATTCAAAAACAGGATATCCGTTATTCATCATATCCAAATCGGGTAAAAACTCATCTGCAAGCATATCAGCACAAGCTTTCAATGCATTATCTGAAAGTCTAGTACAGCCCACTAAATTATCCGGTGTACCATTCTCTGATGTGCCACTTGAATAATAGTTATTATTCAAAGATATATAAACATCCGATGAATTATTTAAATTATATTTGCTTATTATTGCGTATGGTTCAGAGCCATTCAAACTTCCGTTGGTATAGCAGCTGTTTATTTCAACTGACTTTGACTTTGATGAATTGCCTATATCAACATAAGCCACAATTCCTGAGCATAAATCAGATGCTTGTGCATCACCAGTAAAATATGAATATTTTATATTTCCGCCTTCATATATGCGTCCGGTAATTCCTCCGACAATATCTGCACCTGACACGTTTCCAGAAAACTGCAATTCACAACTGATGCACCATAGCCAATTTCTCCGACTATTCCGCCCACTACTGAATTTGATGATGAAGCCTCACCATATACAGATAAATGATGAACTTTACATTCGTTTTCAGTATCTCTGCTTTCTCCTATTCGACCAAACAGTCCGGAATACTTATAATAAGATTTTATTTTCAGGTTAGTAATTTTGTGTTTGCCTCCATCATAATTGCCAGAAAAAACCGCATTTTCTGTAAGGGTATAATTGTCTGCATCATAAAACCTTCCAATAGGTGTGAAATCAATACCTTTCATATCTATATCCGCAGTTTGTTTATAATACGCATTTCTGCAGTAAGGATTGGTTTTCGTGTTATTGATTAATTCCGAAAAATGTAAAAGATCATCTGCTGTTGAGATTAAATACGGTGATTCCTTGGTTCCATTGCCAATAAAACCAGTGGAAAAATCATCATCTGCTGTTATAGTCTCGGATTTAATAGATATAATTGCATCAACTGCTTTTGTGTAATAATAGCATCCTGAATAATTATTTGCACTAGGAACTGACCACTGCAATCGATCGCCCGCTAAATTATATAAACTTGCGCTCACCGTATATTTATCACCAGCTTTAGCTGAGGTTGGTACACTAACAGTTATCGTACCCATTCTATAATTTCTTTCGACCAGGCTTTCATAATCAATTGGGGTAATATAGTTAAAGAAACCGTTCTTTTTATCATTATATGTTCCGCCGGAGTAAAAAGAAAGTCCATCCTTAAGATAACCCGCATACTCAAAAATACAGACCTCATAATTTCTGTGAATATGATTATAATTCGTTGGAACAAAGATTACAGGAATACTTACCTTAAAATTATTCTCAGCTAATTCTGTCAGCGTCATTTCTACTGATCCAAAATGTATTTCTCCAAGTTCTTCATTGTCAGCTGCATCAGCTTTTGTGAGAGAATTAATACTAAATAATGGAAGCAGCATAATTAATGACATTACAAAAGATATAAATTTTTTCAAATAAGTTTTCATAAGAT
>JAQXHO010000151.1 GCA_029007315.1 Oscillospiraceae bacterium | reverse complement strand
TGTACCAATGTTGCAGATACAATCAGAAGCTTTCTGCACTTTTCTGTCCCTGATGTAGGACCGCTGACTGATTACGAAAGCTGGATGCCTGACTTTATGCAGGGCTTAGCAGACGGTATTATAAAAAGTAAAAAGGTTGTGGCAAAGGCTGTATCCGGTGTTGCGGATACAATGAGAGTAACGCTCAGTTCTGAGCTTAACTTCAAAATGGACGGAATGACAGGTGCGATTATGAACGGCTTTTCTGAAAGTTCTGTTATAAATAACTACTACCAAAATGACAACAGCCGGACGGTGAATCAGACAAATAATAGTCCGAAATCACTGTCACGGCTGGAGATTTACAGGCAGACGAGGAATGCGGTGAATGTGTAAGTTATTGTACCAATACTTTCCATTTTCCATTACGTTTTCCGTTTTCTCTGATGATAAATCCTTTATTCTGCATCTCAACTGTTCTTGATTTTATAGTTCTTTCTGATTTGCCCAGTAGTTTTGCGAGTTCTTTTTGAGTAATGTTCGGGTTTTCTTTCAGAATTTTAATTATACATAATTCTTCCAAAGTGCAATTTTTGCACTTTGGAAAATCATTGTTTGCACTTTGGGAGCTATTTTCTTGATTTAGTGTACCGCTGATATGCATTGTTCTGTTGTGAAGTTCATTCTTTTCATCAAGTAAAAGGTTACGCAGAAACAATTCAAGGTATTCAGTAGTTTCATGAATTCCATTTTTTAAATCGTTATAATTAGCTCTTACAAGAGAGTTCCTGAAATACCATGCATTTTCTGCAAAAATATCATTAGTTGCATTAAAGCCCAATGAACGCAGATATTTTATAAAGAAAACAGCAGTTGTTCTTGTATTTCCTTCACCGAATATGTGAATTTGCCACAGCCTTGAAACGAACACAGCTAAATGATGAATTATTTCATTTAAACTCAGATTTTTATAGCTGAAATCTTTTTCGACTGAAAAATCATATTCAAGTGTTGTCTTCAATTCTGAGGCACTTCCATAAATAACTGTTGCACCATCTAAAACCCATTCTTTTTTTGTTATGTTATAATCTCTGATTTTTCCTGCGTGTTTGTATATACCATTAAATAATTTTTTATGAATAGAAATATATTCATTTGGCGTAAAACTGAAAGCATTTTCAGAAAGGATACGTGCAATTCTGAGTGAAACTTTATCAGCCTCCTCTGTTCTGTCAGACGAATCAGTAGTTGGGTTTGCAATATAATAGCTGTTAAGCAATTCCTGGGCATCGTCGAGAGAAATATCTCCCTCAATATTTTTTATTGCTGTTTCGAGAAGATACTGTGATGTCGTTAAGCCATCAACAGCCTGTAAACCTATTGCTGTATGCCATGCGTAACCTTTATTTCTCTTATTAGGTTCGGATTCTATCAGATATTCTTTAAAAGGGTCTTTCTCCATTATTTATCATCCCTGTTTTTAATAATCTTCTTATAGTATTATATCATATTTTCAATTGAAAATCAACCGAAAGGACGGTAAAAATTGTTCTACCGCCTAATCCCCGAAAACGAAACAGGTCAGAAAATGACCTGTGTGTAGTAAAAAAACAGCCGCACAGTGAATCAGACAAACAATAGTCCGAAATCACTGTCACGGCTGGAGATTTACAGGCAGACTAAGAATGAGGTGAAAATTTAAATGGGGCGATTTTGTGGGTCAATACTTTATTACCGCAAGTTAGGAGAAAGTTTACGATAGTTTCAATATTCTTCCTCATCATAATTATATGACTCTATTTCACAAGAAAATTTAATATTTTTCTTGCGGAAAATATCATCCAAATAGTTTATTTCTTCTTCATCTATAAAGCTGTCCTGTACCAACATTTCACCGACTACAATTTTCTCATTCTCTAATGTCTTTATTTCTAATGTTCTGTATGTTAGGTTTTGTTTTAATTCGTGAAATAATTTTGCTTCACATATCGTTTCTGTGTCTATTGCGGTAATTCTTTCATTGTATAATGTAACCAAAAAGCTTTTTGTCAGATAGATACTGTACGCATTTAACCAGATGGCATCTTTTTGATTGCATTCTTCATCGATGAGTTTTGCCTTTGGATTTCTGTATTTTCCAAGTGCATACGCATTTTTATATATAAGTAGAAGGCTAATCAGACTTGTGATCCCTCCTAAAATCAGGTTCACAATATAGCCTTCTTTCAGAATGCTTCCATAAGTTAATTCCGTTACACGAATTTGAATATATTCATCTCCTGTATACTGCTTAACATCTTCTTTAACTTTATCATCAATGATTACTTTCGTCATGCCCTCCAGTCTTGCTTTTCCATTTTGTTCAACCTCATGTTTCAGAACTTCGAACTGATCGCTTTGCATTCCTGAAATATATGTATTCGTTTCTGTTGTTACAAGATAATAGGATTCGTATTTATCTTCTGAAATTTTTTGAGGAATCCGTATTATTTCAATATAAGCAGTTTTATTAGCATGATTGGACTTTTCCTGCAAAAT
>JAQXHO010000150.1 GCA_029007315.1 Oscillospiraceae bacterium | reverse complement strand
CCTGTAGAAGATGAAATGCCGATAGACGGAGAAGTACCTATAGATGAAGAGATAATGATTGACGGTGATATGCCTGCAGAGGAAGGCGGTGCTTCTGATGGTACTTGAACTGAATAATATCTGTAAGTCATACTATCAGGGCAAAGAGCCTGTTCCTGTGCTTTTTGACATCAATCTTAACGTTGATGAGGGCGAATATTTAGCCATAATGGGCCCGTCAGGATCTGGAAAATCCACGCTTATGAATATTATAGGACTACTGGATCTCCAGACCTCTGGAACATATAAATTCGACGGACAGGACGTAGGCAGATGTACTGACAATCAGCTTTCAGTTATCAGAAACAAGAAAATAGGCTTTGTATTTCAGAATTTCAATCTTCTTCCCAGACAAACTGTTATTGAAAATGTGGCACTGCCGCTTTTATATGCAGGAGTGAAGAAAAAAGAACGTATGCAGAGAGCTAAGGAAATGCTTGCACGTGTGGGACTTGAAGACAGAATGAACTTCAAGCCTACACAGCTTTCAGGCGGACAGAAGCAGAGGGTTGCAATTGCACGTGCAATGATCAGTCATCCTCGTATGCTGCTTGCTGATGAACCCACAGGCGCTCTTGATACACGTTCGGGCGAGCAGGTTATGTCATTGTTTCAGCAGCTGAATGAAGAAGGCGTAACCATAGTAATGATCACTCATGAATCGGAAATAGCAAGTCATGCCCACAGAATCGTTACAATACGTGACGGAAGGCTCATGCAGGGAAAATTTACAGGAACTGATGAAAAGCAGGAGGGCGGTGCTTTATGACAAAAGTAAAGAAGATTATTGCAGTGGCTGTGAGTCTGACGCTTATTACAGGTGGTGCTGTAGGAGGTACTGTATATTACAGAAAAAGTCAGGCAGAAAAACACAGAGTAGATGTTATTTCTGTATCGAATTTAATGCAGCAGAACTGGGCTGATGAGTTATATATGGATGGAATAGTTGTTGCAAGTAATTCCCAGAGCATTGTATTATCCAGTGACCAGCTTGTGGAGAAGGTTTTTGTAAATGAAGGCGACGCTGTAACAGTGGGAACTCCGCTTCTCCGTTATGATATGACTGCGGTTGCTCTTGATGTGGCTCAGAAAAAGACAAGTCTTGCATTAGCGGAGGATAATGTCCGTCAGGCAAAAAAGGAACTTGACAGATTAAAAAGCCTTCGTCCGTCAGAAGAGGCTCCTTCTGTACCGGATTATCCTTTTGAACCGGATTTTCCGGAAGATCCGGGCGTTCCGGATAATATCCTCTCTGAGGTTACAGATATAAACCAGGCGGCAGAGGGAAACGGTATGCCTGGTGATCCTTATCAGTTTGCCTGCAAAGGAACCACCATTGTGCGAAAATCTCTGCTTGAACAGCTTATCGCTACGAACACTTCCGCAGTTTTTGTGGTTTATGATGAAACCGGGTATGCACCATATGCCTGGCTGGTTTCATCCGGTTCTCTTTCCGGAATAAATCCCGAAGACTGGGTATTAGGCGAACGTATTACTCTTACTGAGGACGGCGGTGTACAGATAAGCGGCGGCGGTGTATGGTATGGAATTATACAGGTGGGAGGTTCTTTTGATTATGATCCCGCAGGAACAGGCGAGGAAGAGCCTTCAGAAACTGATGAACCAACAGAAGAACCCACGGAAATTCCCTCTGATGCAGCAGATGGAACTGACACCGGAACTGAAACTCAGACTGATGTCTTTATTCAGCCGGTATCATATATTGTTCCTCTTGCGTCAAACAATGATTCTGAAAACTATATGTATTCCCGTTCTGAGCTTCAGTACAAGATCTCACAGCAGGAAACAGAGATCCGTTCCATGGAAATTGCGGTTAAACAGGCTCAGATAGAATATGACAGCGCACTTGAAAAGCAGCATAATCCTGAGGAAACTGCAAAGATAGACGGAGTAGTTACTAAACTTGCAGAATCTGCAGAGGAGCTTGAGATCGGTGAATCCTATCTTGTTGTCCAGGGTGAAGGAGATGTTCTGATTGAAGGAAGCGTAAGTGAAACAAATCTTGATAAAATCACCAAGGGCTCAATCGTAAACGTTAATTCATGGGAAACAGGAGAAGTTGTATCTGCACGTGTTACTGAGATATTTACCACGCCGACTTCATATAATTATCAGAATTACGGACAGAATCCAAATAACAGTCTTTATCCATTCCGTGCAGCCGTTGAAGAATCAAGCGGACTCACTGTTGGAAATTATGTAAGCATCACTTTTTCCAATGAAGCCGAAAACGGAAATTTCTATATTCCTCTCAGTTATGTAAGACAGGCAGACGGTCAGTACTATGTAATGAAGGCGTCGGAAGAGGGTAAGCTTGAGAAACAAATCATTCATACCGGCAAAATAATTGACGGCGGATACTTAATAGAAATAATTTCCGGACTAAGTGAATCAGACAAAATTTGCTTCCCATACGGCAAGTATGTAACTGAAGGCGCTCTTGTCAAGGGAAACAGCAATACGATATATTAAAGGAGATGTGACATATGCTGGAAAATATACGTTTGTCCTTGCAGGGAATATTATCGCACAAGGTCCGTTCGATTCTTACAATGCTTGGAATTATCATAGGAATAGCTGCAATTATTGCCATTGTATCCACTATTAAAGGAACAAATGAGCAGATCAAAAACAACCTTATCGGTGCAGGAAACAATGCAGTAGCCGTTCAGCTTTACCAGAATGATTACCCGTATGATTTTGCGTATCAGGAAACCCCGGAGGGTGTGTCTGTTGTTTCAGAGGATATACGCAGACAGATAGCAGAGCTTGACGAGGTGGAAAAGGTTTCATTTTACAGAACACGTTCCTATTGTGAGAATGTTTATTATCGCAACAATCAGTTTAGCGGTACAATGCTGGGTATAGATGAGAATTATTTTGATACGGCAGGATATCAGATCCAGAAGGGAAGAGGTTTTACAAAGCAGGAATATAATGATAATCGCAAGGTTATTATTATTGACAATACCGCAGTAAAGAGTCTTTTTTCCTCTGAAGATCCCATTGGTCAGGTAATAGATATAGGAAATGAACCTTTTGTTGTAGTAGGAATTGCAGTGGAATCAAAGCCCTTTGAGCCTGTAATTAATTCTGAAGAAGAATACTGGACATATATGCAGACTTCCGGCGGAAAAATGTTTATTCCGGGAAACTCATGGCCTATTGCATATAAATTTGACGAGCCGGAAAGCTGTCTTGCAAAGGCTGTTGATACAGACAGTATGCCTGCTGTGGGAAAGAAGGTTTCTGATATTCTGAACACAACGATACAGTCATCAGATGACAGCGAATCACAGGTGAAATATCAGAGCGAGGATATTCTGGGACAGGCAAAATCACTTCAGGATCTCAGTTCTTCCACAAATACAATGCTCATCTGGATAGCAAGCATTTCTTTGCTTGTAGGCGGTATTGGCGTTATGAATATAATGCTTGTTTCAGTTACAGAGCGTACACGTGAAATCGGACTTAAAAAGGCAGTTGGCGCTAAAAAAAGACGAATTCTTTTTCAGTTTCTGACAGAAGCTTCCGTGCTTACAAGCATTGGCGGCATTATCGGAGTGGGAATAGGAATAGGTCTTGCTCAGCTGATTTCAAAGGTTGCATCTGTTCCTGTTGCAATAAGTTCAGTTTCAATAGTTGTTTCAGTTTTGTTCTCTATGGTAGTAGGAATTGTGTTCGGACTTATTCCTTCTGTTAAAGCGTCTAATCTCAATCCTATTGATGCTTTGCGTTATGAGTAATGTTTATATGCTGTAAATTCAGCGTTACAGCTTTTTAAAAAGGCAGTCAGGGTAAAACTTCCAAGCCCCGGCTGCCTTTTGTTTATTTCAGAATTTTAAAATGCCTTTTGTGAACATCGATCCGTCCTTCTTTTTGAAGTCTGCTGATTTCGGTGGACATTGCGCTTCTGTCAACGCCGAGATAATCTGCAAGAGTCTGTCTGTCGAAAGCAATGTCAAATTCAAGGCTGTCATAGGCTTCAGATTCTTTTATAAGGAATGCCATTAACTTTTCCTTTGTTGTTCTTTTTGACATAATATCTATTTTATTGTACAGAAGCAGACTGTTTTCTGCCATTGCGGTGAGAATGTTTTCTCTGAGTGTCATTTCTGCTTCAATGCTTATGCCTGATATCTTGGCTGCTTTTTTTAAATCCAGAAGCAGTATTTCCGAGTCTTCAGAAGCCATAATACTAACAGGATAAGTATTGCATTTTCCGTACAGGAAAATCTCGCCGAAAGTTTTTTGTTCATGCACAGACAATAGTACATTTCTGTTTCCGCCGTAATCTTCATGTATCATCTGTATTCTTCCTTTAATTACAACTCCCGTATATTTTACTGGGCTGCCTTCATAAAAGATAATTTCTCCTGCCCTGCAGTATTTTATTTTCCCGTCAAGGAATTCTGTAATAGTGTGTATATCTTCTGTGCAAAGCCCTATAAAAAGAGAAATATTTTTAAGTTTTTTATAATCGTAATTTTTCATATCAGCACCTCAAATGTTGTAAATACAACATACAATCTGGTTATATTATAGTATAATTTTCTCATAAAGTCAAGTTAGAACGGAGGATATTAATGACTATTACAAATGACATTTTTTACATCGGAGTAAATGACCATAAGAGTGATCTTTTTGAGGGACAGTATATTATACCGAATGGCATGGCATATAATTCATATGTTATATCAGACGAAAAAATCGCTGTTATGGATACTGTTGACAAAAATTTCAGAGAAGAGTGGCTTGCAAATCTTTCAGAGGTTCTGAGTGGCAGAAAACCTGATTATCTTGTTGTACACCATATGGAGCCGGATCATTCCGCTAATATTGCGGCGTTTATGGAACTTTATCCGGAGGCAGTGATCGTTGCGTCTGCAAAGGCGTTTACAATGATGAAAAATTTCTTCGGCACTGATTTCGAAGACAGAAAAATGGTTGTGGGTGAAGGTGACGCTCTTGAGCTGGGAAAGCATACCCTTACCTTTATGACGGCACCAATGGTACACTGGCCTGAGGTTGTCGTATCCTATGACAGTGCTGATAAGGTTCTGTTCTCAGCAGATGCCTTTGGAAAGTTTGGCGCTCTGGATACAGATGAGGACTGGGCGTGTGAAGCAAGAAGATACTATTTCGGAATTGTAGGCAAATACGGTATGCAGGCTCAGATTCTGCTTAAAAAAGCTGCCGGTCTTGATATAAAAATTATTTGTCCGCTGCACGGACCTGTTCTGAAGGAGAACCTTGAGTATTATATCGGTCTTTATAATACGTGGTCTTCATACTCTCCTGAAAGTGAAGGCGTTGCTATAGCATATACCTCAGTTTACGGGCATACTAAAGAGGCAGCAGAGCTTCTTGCGGAAAAGCTTACTGAGAAGGGTTGTCCTAAGGTTGCAGTTTCAGATCTTGCAAGATGCGACATGGCAGAAGCAATTGAAGACGCATTTAGATACAATAAGCTTGTACTGGCAACAACAACCTATAACGGTGATATTTTCCCGTTTATGAAGGAGTTTATTAATCATCTTACAGAGAGCAATTTCCAGAACCGTACAGTTGCATTTATAGAAAACGGCAGCTGGGCACCTGCAGCAGCCAGGGTTATGGGTAAGATGCTTGAAAACTCAAAAAACCTGACATTTGCAGAGAATAGCGTTAAAATAATGTCAGCTTTAAGCGAAGAAAACCGCAGTCAGATTGAAGCGCTTGCAGCAGAACTTGCAGGTGATAAGTAATTTTGTAAATTATCTTTGTGACTGGAAGAGGAAGTTATGATTTTATAAAAAGGAGCAGCAGTATGTGTACAGCAGCAACATATAAAACCAAAGATTTTTATTTCGGACGAACTCTTGATTATGAGTTTTCATACGGCGAGAAAATCACTGTGACTCCACGGAATTTCAAGCTGAATTTCCGGCATATGGGAAATATTGAAAGTCACTATGCAATGATAGGCATGGCGCATATTGCTGATAATTATCCTTTGTATTATGATGCAGTAAACGAAAAGGGACTTGCCATGGCAGGACTCAATTTCGTTGGAAATGCCTGGTACAGTGATGTTGTTCCGGACAAGGAGAATATTGCTCAGTTCGAGTTTATTACTTGGATCCTTTGTCAGTGTCAGACTGTGGCAGAAGCAAAAAATCTTATCGGGAAAATGGTTCTTGTCAATACTCAGTTCAATGAAAATCTTCCTGCCGCACAGCTTCACTGGATAATTGCCGACAGAAATGAAGCTATAACAGTGGAGTCTGTCAGAGAAGGCATAAAAATCTATGACAATCCTGGGGGAGTGCTTACTAATAATCCGCCTTTTCCGGAGCAGATGATGAATCTTAATAATTACATGAATCTGTCTTCAAAGGCACCTGAAAATCATTTTTCTGATAAACTAATGCTCCGTGCCTATAGCAGAGGTATGGGTGCGCTGGGACTTCCCGGAGATTTGTCTTCCCAGTCACGATTTGTAAGGGTTGCTTTTGTAAAAATGAATTCAGTATCAGATGATTCTGAAAATGAAAGTGTAAGCCAGTTTTTTCATATTCTTGGTTCAGTTGATCAGCAGAGAGGCTGCTGCGAGGTAAAGGACGGCGAGTATGAGATAACTATATACACATCATGCTGCAATGCAGACAAGGGTATATATTACTACACAACTTATAACAATCATCAGATAACGGCGGTTGATATGAAGCTTGAAAATTTAGATAGCTCAGAACTTATCTGTTATTCGCCTGTGTTTGATGAACAGATCAAACTTCAGAATTCTTCTCAGCAGTGACAAAAAAGGAGAAAGATTATGATAGGGAAAAGAATTAAAACAGTAATCATTTCAGTGGTAGCCGGAGTTACATCTGTTACGGGGTTGTCAGTTTCTTCAGAAGCGGAAGGAAGTCATACTGATATGAGGAATATCACTACAATGGAACTTGTCAGGGATATGGGCATAGGCATCAATCTTGGCAATACAATGGAATCCTGCGGTGACTGGATCGCTCAATGGGGCGATGGCTCAGTAAAATCATATGAAACAGCCTGGGGCAGTCCTGTTATCACGAAAGCAATGATAGACGGCTATTCAGATGAAGGCTTCGGCGTTCTAAGAATTCCTGTTGCCTGGTCAAATCTTATGGGCGATAATTACACAATAAGCAGCGACTATATGCAGCGTGTTAAGGAAATAGTTGACTGGACTATTGACGCTGATATGTATGCCATTATCAATATCCATTATGACAACGGCTGGGTCAATAATTTTCCGGAGAATAAGGACGAGAGTATGCGCCGTTATGTCAGAATGTGGGAGCAGATATGTGAAGGCTTTAAAGATTACGGTGACTATCTGATGTTCGAATCTCAGAATGAGGAACTTGGCTGGAACAGCCTCTGGAATCAGTGGGGCGGTACAGATGAAGGAAAAGCAGAATCTTATTCACTTGTCAATGAAATCAACCAGAAGTTTGTTGATGTTGTCAGAAACTCAGGCGGAAACAACGGCAAGCGTCATCTGCTTATTTCCGGATATGGCACGTCCATTGATCTTACCTGTGATCCGCTTTTCAAAATGCCCAATGATCCGGAAAACCGCTGTGCAGTTTCAGTACACTATTATACACCTTCAACCTTTGCTATTCTTGAAGAAGACGCTGATTGGGGTAAGATGCGTTCCACATGGGGTACAGACGCAGATTTTGCAGAGCTTAATCAGCAGATGGATCTTATGAAAACAACATATATTGACAAGGGTGTTCCTGTTATTATAGGTGAATACGGCTGTCCTACTAAAAATAAGGAAGTGGACTCTGTAAGAAGATTTCTCAGTTCGGTTTGCAAGGCTGCATATGACAGACATATGTGTCCGGTTCTTTGGTCAACACCGGGTGAACATTATGACCGTGATACCTGTAAAATAATTGACCCGCAGGTCAAAGAGCTTCTTATGAGCATACCGGAAAAGAAGCAGCCTGTCACCACAGAGCCTACAACCACAACAACAACCACTACTACTATTACCACCACAACAACAGAAATAACAACGTCGACAACTGAAGACCCTGTACAGCTTAAATATGACATAAATGCAGACGGCACATTCAGTCTGGCTGATATTGTATGTCTTCAGAAATGGCTTGTAAATGCCGATACCATTTCAAATAAAGCTGCTGCAGATTTGGACGGTAACGGAAGAATAAACGTATTTGACCTTGCGCTTTTAAAGAATATCTATTTTAATATCAGATCTTAATGTGTAAATATTTGAAAGGAGCTTTTACCAATGAGCTTTAAGAAAGATTTTATCTGGGGTGCAGCTACTGCCGCATATCAGATCGAGGGTGCGTATAACGAAGACGGTAAGGGACTTAATATTTTTGATACGTTCTGCAAAATTCCCGGAAGGATTCTGAATAATGACAACGGTGAAATTGCCTGTGATCATTATCACCGTATGAAGGAAGACGTTTCCTTGATGAAAAAAATCGGTATAAAGGCTTATCGTTTTTCTGTCAGCTGGTCAAGAATATTGCCGGAGGGTACAGGCAGAATCAATCCGGAAGGCATCAGGTTTTATAATGAACTGATTGATGAACTTCTTAAAAATGGTATTGAACCATATGTAACCCTTTACCACTGGGATATGCCGCTGGCACTTGATAAGAAGGGCGGATGGAGAAATCCTGAGGTTGTTAAGTGGTTTGCAGAATATGCAAAAATTGCTGCAATACATTTTTCTGACAGGGTAAAAAATTTCTTCACCATAAATGAAATGGGTGTTATAGTTGGTCTTGGATATCAGTCCGGAGGACTTGCACCGGGAATGAAGCTTACTGAGCCTGAACTGTTTGAGGTAATGCACAATCTTCTGAAGGCACATGGCGCAGGAGTTGCAGCACTCAGAATCTACGGAAAACAAAAGCTTAACATCGGATATGCACAGTGCGGCTGCATGAATATGCCTGAAACAGAGGCTTCTGATGATATAGAAGCTGCACGGCGTTCAATGTTTGAATTTGATAAACCGGATCTTGCACCTTCAAGCATTGTATGGTACAGTGATCCGATACTGACAGGACGTTATCCGGAAAGGGAAATGGAGTTCTGTGAACCGCTTATGCCCAGAATCACAGAAGATGATATGAAGCTTATCAGTCAGCCTATTGATTTCATTGGTCATAACGTTTACTGGGGCATGACTGTGTCCGGTAAATCGGGCAAAGTGGAGCTTGTAAAAAATCCCGGTGGCTTTAATAATGCACCGCATAAATGGCCTGTAACGCATGACTGCATTTACTGGGGCAGTAAATTTCTCTGGGAAAGATACCATACGCCCATTATAATAAGTGAAAATGGAAAATCATGCCTTGACACTGTTTCACCGGACGGCTGCGTTCATGATGAAGAGAGAATAAGCTATCTGAGAGGATATCTCAGCGGAATGAAGAGAGCTGCAGAGGAAGGCATTGATCTGCGTGGATATTTTCAGTGGTCGCTTATGGATAATTTTGAGTGGGCATACGGATACAGTGAAAGATTCGGACTTATTTATGTGGATTATAAAACCCAGAAGCGTATTCTGAAGGATTCAGCTGATTTTTACAGTGAAATCATTAAAACGAACGGAGAAAATCTATAATCGTATGAAGAGGCAGAGTCATTTTATTATGACTCTGCTTTTTCTAATAAATTGACACACTGTTATAGAGAAAAAAACTATATGATAAGGAGAAGAACAGATATAATAATGTTGTAAATAAAGCAGAGCTATTGGAGGATGAAAATGAAGAATATTATTGAAATTGAAAATCTCAGTAAAAGCTTTGGTAATGTGAGGGCAGTAGACGATCTGAGCTTTAATGTTAAAGAAGGTGAACTCTTTGCGTTCCTTGGCGTAAACGGTGCGGGAAAATCTACCACTATCAGTATCATGTGCGGACATTTGTCCAAGGACTCCGGAAAAGTACATATTGGCGGAACTGATATCGACAAAAATCTGGATAAAGTCAGAAAGAGTCTTGGAGTTGTTTTTCAGAATTCTGTTCTTGATAAAAAATTGTCTGTAATTGATAATCTGAAAAATCGTGCTGCGCTGTATAACATTACAGGAGATGATTTTGATGAACGTCTGGAGGAACTGTCAGAGCTTCTGGATTTCAAAGACCTTCTGAAACGTACAGTGGGAAAGCTTTCCGGTGGTCAGCGCAGACGTATTGATATAGCAAGAGCGCTTTTGCATGAGCCGAAAATATTGATACTGGACGAACCTACAACAGGACTTGACCCTCAGACAAGAAAGCTTTTATGGGAAGCTGTAACGAAAATGCGCAGTGAACGCAATATGACGGTATTTCTCACAACACACTATATGGAAGAGGCGGCAGACGCTGATTATGTAATAATACTGGACAGCGGAAAAATTGCAGCAAAGGGCACACCGCTGGAACTGAAAAATACATATACGGGAGATTTTATAACCCTGTACGGTATAGATGAAAATGAAATCAAGGTTCTTGGAAACCCCTATGAGAAGCTGAAAAACGCATTCAGACTGGCTGTTCCGAATACTGCTGCTGCTACGGATATGATCATAAATAATCCTCAGCTGTTCAGAGATTATGAGATAACAAAAGGTAAAATGGATGATGTATTCCTGGCTGTAACCGGAAAGAAACTGACTGGAGGTGCTGAAAAATGACGCAGCTTACTGCACTTATCAAACGAAACATTAAACTTTATTTCAAAGACAAGGGATTATTTTTTACATCTCTGATCACGCCAATCATACTTCTGGTGCTTTACAGTACGTTTCTCAGCAATGTTTATGAAAGCAGTTTCAGAGGAGCAATTGAAGCTGCAGGGGCATCAGTATCCGATAAGCTCATAAACGGTACCGTTGCAGGACAGCTTGTTTCCTCACTTTTAGCAGTATGCTGTGTAACGGTGGCATTCAATTCCAATATGCTCATGGTGCAGGATAAGATAACCGGTGTAAGACGTGACCTTGTAATGTCTGCTGTGAAAAACAGAACACTGGCAATGGGCTATTTCATTGCAAATATGATATCCACACTTATGGTCTGCGGTTTAGCAGCTGCAGCAGGTCTTGTATATATGTACTTTACAGGCTGGTTTATGAGTTGTGCTGATATTATGTTACTGCTGCTTGATGTCTTTCTTCTTTCACTTTTTGGTTCACTCCTGTCAAGTATAATCAACTGCTTTATCTCCAGCAATGGTCAGATGACAGCAGTAGGAACTATTATAAGTGCAGGATATGGATTTATCTGCGGTGCATATATGCCTATATCCCAATTTTCCGAAGGACTACAGAAGACTCTCTCATTCCTGCCAGGTACATATGGCACTTCTCTTCTCAGGAATCATACACTTCGTGGAGTGTTCGATGAAATGAAAGATTCAGGATTTCCAGATGATGTTGTAGAGGGCATAATGGATTCTATTGACTGCAATGTATACTTCTTCGATGATAAGGTTTCCATTCCCTCAATGTATATAATACTTGGTGTATCGGTTGCCATACTTCTTGCGGTATATATTCCTCTGGGATTTATGCTCGGAAAAAAGGCGAAAAAATAAGTAAATGCAAAACGCACCGGAGAATTTCTTCTTTCGGTGCGTTTTTATAAGGTATAATCACGAATATGTAAGAATAATATTTTCTGCCACTTCTTTGCATGAAATACATCTGTCCATTGCCTGCTTCTGAATATAATGATGAGCATTTGGTTCACTCATTTTAAGTTCGCTTATAAGCAGACATTTTGCACGGTTGACAATACGTATTTCTTCCATTTTTTCTTCAAATGAAAGAGTACGTTTTTCAGATTTCCGAAGGCGTTCTCTTGCGCTGGCAAGCCATCTCAGTGCCTGTATCATTGAGGGCTTTGAAGTTGGTTTTGGCATTGTAAAAACGCCATGCTCAGCCACTTTATCAAAAATCTCGTCATGAATGTCGCTTCTTACAAGAAGAAGTACGGCAGTACCAGATTTCAGAGAGGTATCAATGGCAAAATTAATACCGGAATCATCAGGCAGCGGGGAATTAATCATAATAAAATCGAAAACTCTTTCAACTGCACATCTTTTTGCTGAGCTGACGCTTGAAACTGTAATGACAGGATAATACCTGGATTCGGGGAGCATATCTGCGAGAGAGGTATTAAAGCTTTTTGAGGCAGATACAACAAGAACGCTGTAAATTCGTTCTTTTAAGCTCATTAAATGTACACCCCTTTTTACGGTTAAAAATTATCTGTGACTGTAGATGTTAAGAACAGAAGCCGGAATGTATTCTTTTATAAAATCACTTACAGCTGCAATATTGCAGGCTGATTCCAAAGATTCCGGCAGTCTTTTGAATTTCGAAAGAGTTTTTTTGTCTGCTGTATACAGATTGATATCCGCTGCAGGAGGCAAATCGATTTTATTTTTTATTCCGTAAAGGCTGGCATAGATTATCAGAGCAAAGGCAAGGTAAGGATTTGCAGTAGGGTCAGGAGAACGCAGTTCAGCACGGCGGTATTTGCCTACTGCTGCCGGTACACGAATAAGCTGAGATCTGTTCTCAGTTGACCATGAAATATAACCGGGAGCCTTGTTTTTTCCGAAACGTTCATAAGAACTTTCTGAAGGATTGAGAAATGCCGTCATTGCAGAGATTTTATCAAGGACTCCGGCAATCATATAATGCAGATTATCGCTTCCGTCAGAAGAAGTAACCGACATATTTATGTGAAAACCGTTTCCAGGCTTATCCTTTATAGGCTTAGGACTGAAATCTGCAAAGAGTCCGTTTCTTCCTGCTACTGTTTTGACTGTAGTCTGAAATGTCATTGCGTTATCAGCGGCAGTGACTGGACTTGAGTAACGAAAGTCTATCTCATTCTGACCGGGACCTTCTTCATGATGGGAGCTTTCAGGTCGAATGCCCATCTGTTCAAGGGTAAGACATATTTCACGGCGTATGTTTTCACCTTTATCCTCAGGAGCAATATCCATATATCCAGCCTTATCGTAAGGGATATTAGTGCGTTCACCGTTGTCGTCAAGCTTGAAAAGGTAGAATTCCTGTTCAGATCCAAAGGAAAAATGCAGTCCTGCTTCTTCAGCGTCTTTTACAGCTTTCCGGAGAATGCTTCTTGTATCTCCTTCAAATATTCTTCCGTCGGGGTAGGTGATAGAGCAGAACATACGGACTACCTTGCCATGTTCAGGCCGCCAAGGCAATACCATGAGTGTATCAGCGTCAGGGAAAAGTAAAAGATCTGAATGGTTTTCGTCACCAAAGCCTTCAATTGCTGAGGCGTCAAATGCAATTCCCTGTTCAAACGCACGTGAAAGTTCATCCGGCATAATAGAAATATTCTTCTGTCTGCCGAACACATCACAGAAGGCAAGACGTATAAATTTTACGTCTTCCTCCATGATAAACTGTCTGACCTCTTCTCTTGAATACTTCATGGTTCACCTTCTTTCAGTTTGCAACATACATCTGCTTGAACGGATTGCTGCTGTCGGGGGTTACAACTGTAAAGGGTGAATTCATTATCTCTTCAGCATCGGCAGAAAAGTATTCGCAGAATTCAGTTACATATTTTCTGATTTCAGCAAGATCTTCTTCAGAAGCTTCTTTTGCAGTTACCTGCTTAGGGAAGCTTATATCATCGCATCTGCCTCTCAGGAACATTTTTCCGCCGTGCATTCCTGTGCAAGGGAAGTTTCCCACGATACGTCTGCCCTCTGATTCAAGTCCCAGAATTACGATAACGCCGCCTGCCTGATATTCGCCAAGGAAGCTTCCCGAGGTTCCTCCAATTACCATAACCGGCACTTTATCCTTATACTGTTTCATATGAATGCCTGCACGGTAGCCTGCATTGCCTTTAACAAATATTTTGCCGCCACGCATAGCATAACCTGCTGCGTCGCCGATATTGCCGTGAACTATGATCTTTCCTTCGTTCATGGTATCGCCCACAGCGTCCTGTGCATTTGCGTTTACAGTTATGACCGCACCATTAAGGTAAGCGCCAAGAGCATTTCCGGGAACGCCTTCTATAGTGATGTTTTTTTCAGACATACCTGCTGCGATGAATCTCTGACCGCAGCAGCCTTCAATTGTGCAATCCTCAGAGGATTCACGGAGTTTATCGTTTATATCCTTGTAATCAAGATATCCAAGGCTGGTTACATCGATCAACATAATATTATACTGCACCTCCGAACTTACTTATGCGGCTTTCATGTGAGAATGCTGCAAAGGTCGTATCTTTTTTAAGAAGATCAAAATTGATTGAATCAAGCGGAGTCTTTTCACGGATAAGAGATGTATAGATACCGGCTCTTTTAGTATTGCCGATGAGAATAAATCCGGTAAGCAGACCATCACGTGTGAAAAGTCTTTTCAGGGTACCGTCACCTTTTTCCTCATACATTTCTCCGCCTTCGTTTTCAGTAAAATAGCTTCCTGCGGTCATAGCATGAAGACCGAAAAAGCCGATAGAGTTCATAGGGATAGCATTATCAAACACTTCACTACCTCCTGCCATGTTTGCACCGGCACATTTGCCCTGCATATAGGCATTCGGAAGAATAGCCAGAACTCTGTTGCTGCCGAGAGAAATATCCATTCCCTCAGTGCAGTCGCCTGCGGAGTAAATATCCGGAAGAGATGTTTCCATTTTCTCATTTACAATAATACCACGGTTCACATTGCCGCCTGCATCTTTGACAAGGGAAGTGTTTGCACGAACACCAACAGCCAGAACCAGAACATCAAATTCAATGGTTTTTCCGCTTTTCATGAATGCAGTGTTCTTCTCAAAGCGTTCAGCACTATCGCCAAGCAGGAATGAAATGCCGTTTTCTTCCAGATTTTTCTGCATCATGGAAGCGCATTCATTGTCAAGGATACTTGAAAGAACTCTGTCAGCAAGGTCGCAGACGGTGATTTCAGATACTCTTTCTTTCAGACCTTCAGCACACTTTAATCCTATAAGACCTGCGCCGACAATAAGCACCTTTGAATCTTTGGTTATTGCATTTTCCAGAGCAAGGGTATCATCTATTGTCATAAAGGAAAATTTATTCTTAACGCTGTCGAGTCCTGCAAATGGGGGTACAAAGGGAGATGAACCGGCTGCAACGCATAAAGCGTCATATGGAATTACCTTTCCGTCATCAAGAGTTATTTCTTTTGAATCCTTATTTAAGCTGACAGCTTTTTTTCCGTAAAGAACTTCGCAGCTCATATTTTCGTAGTAATCGCTGCTTCTGTAGTTCATTTTAACCAGATCTGTTTTGCCTTCAAGATAATAGGAGATAAGAGGTCTGCAATAAACCGGATGTTTTTCTTCTGATACAACGATGATTTTGCTTTCTGTATCGACGCTGCGGATTCCTTCAATACATCCGGCAGCTGCAACGCCGTTTCCAATAATAACATACTGTTTCATTTACAGTCACCTCTCCTCATAGACTATTGCTTTGTTAGGGCAGCCCTTAACGCAAGCTGGTTCGCCGCAGGAATTTTCAAGGCAGAGTTCGCATTTCTGTACAACACCGTTTTCTCCCTCTGCAACTGCACCGTAAGGGCATACCAGAATACAGGTAAGGCACTTAACGCATTTATTATGGTCAATGCAGATAACGCCGTCCTTAATGGATAATGCACCTGAAATGCAGCTTTTAACGCAGATCGGGTCTTTGCAGTGACGGCAGTTTACAGCAAAATTAATACTGTCTTCACCCTCAACATGGATTCTTGGAAAGATAGGCTTACCCTTCAGTGCATTGACCATATTTGTCTTTCCGGAATTAGCGAACGCACAGTTGTATTCACACAAACGGCAGCCAAGACACCATTTTTCATTGGCATATACTCGTTTCATTTTATATTTACCTCCTATTCACCGGCATGAGAGATACCAAGTATCTGCAATTCTTTCTCATTGAGTCCGATTCCACGGAGCATTAGTCTGTTTCCTCTGAGAGCTTCAATTGAGTTTATACCCATACCGCCCATAAGCTCTTTTATCTCATGGCGCCATGCTGTCATAAGATTTACAAGACGCTGGCTGCCCACATCAGGATTAAGACGCTTAACAAGTTCAGGGCGCTGAGTAGCAATACCCCAGTTGCATTTGCCTGTCTGACAGGTACGGCAAAGATGACAGCCAAGAGCAAGTACGGCAGCAGTTGCAACATAGCAGGCGTCTGCACCGAGAGCAACAGCCTTTACAACGTCAGATGCACTTCTTATACTTCCGCCAACTACCAGTGAAACGTTGTTTCTGATTCCTTCGTCACGAAGACGCTGGTCAACTGCCGCAAGGGCAAGTTCAATCGGGATACCTACATTATCACGGATTCTTGTAGGAGCAGCACCTGTACCGCCTCTGAAACCGTCAATAGCAATGATGTCAGCACCGCTTCTTGCAATACCGCTGGCAATAGCTGCAATATTATGTACCGCAGCAACCTTAACAATAACAGGTTTCTTATATTCAGTCGCTTCTTTCAGTGAGAATACAAGCTGCCTGAGGTCTTCGATTGAGTAGATATCATGATGCGGTGCAGGAGAAATAGCGTCAGAACCCTCAGGGATCATACGTGTTCTTGAAACATCTCCAACGATCTTTGCACCCGGAAGATGTCCGCCGATACCGGGCTTCGCACCCTGACCCATTTTAATTTCAACTGCGGCACCTGCTTCAAGATAATCTTTATAAACGCCGAAACGTCCGGAAGCAACCTGCACGATAGTATTTTCACCGTAGCAGTAGAAGTCCTCATGAAGTCCGCCTTCACCTGTATTATAAAGTATACCAAGTTCAGTAGCTGCTCTTGCAAGGGATTCATGTGCATTGTAGCTGATAGAACCGTAACTCATAGCTGAAAACATTACCGGCATTGAAAGCTCAAGCTGAGGTGATATTTCACATTTAAGATTACCGTTTTCATCACGGTGAACCATTGAAGGCTTCTTGCCGAGAAATACCTTTGTTTCCATAGGTTCTCTCAATGGGTCGATAGGAGGATTTGTAACCTGTGAAGCATTAATAAGGATCTTATCCCAGTATACAGGCAGCGGATTGGGATTGCCCATTGATGACAGCAGAACGCCTCCGCTGTTTGCCTGTTTATATATTTCTTTAATAGTAGCGTCTTTCCAGTTTGCATTTTCACGAAGAGTACAGTCGCTCTTAACAATTTTTAAAGCCTTTGTAGGACAAAGTGAAACGCATCTCTGACAGTTTACGCATTTTGATTCATCACTGAGCATTATGCCGTTATCCGGATCATATGAATGAACAAGATTTGCACACTGGCGCTCACATACTCTGCAGGCGATGCAGCGATTTTCATTTCTTACAACTTCAAATTCCGGATATAAAAATTCAACACTCATCAGAATTTGCCCTCCTTAACCTTAATAATTACAGGCTCTCCGCCTGCCGGAGCATAAATATTTTCAGCTGAAGGTTCCATGACACGAATAGCAGCTTCTTCACTTGCAATGAATACTTTATCGTCCTTTTCACCCACAACCATTGAACGCAGTTTCAGACGGTCATTGAGAGCCATAAGTCCGCCGTCAAAGCCGAGAACAATGGAAAAAGGACCTGTTACAAGAAGGCTTGAAAAAACTGTACGAAGATATGTAAGCTTTTTTCTTTCCTCTTCCGGCTTTGAATCAATAGTACTCCAGAAAGGAGCAGCAATGACGCTGGCAGCCTCTTCAAGTGAAAGACCCTGCTTACGCAGCAAATGATCCATTATATAAGTAATAACTTCTGTATCGGTCTGGAGATTGCATTTATAGCCGTACATTTCAATAAATCTTCTGTTTGCATCATATGAAGAAATTTCTCCGTTATGGACAATAGAATAATCAAGAAGCGTAAAGGGATGAGCACCGCCCCACCAGCCGGGAGTGTTTGTAGGATAACGTCCGTGGGCAGTCCATGAGTAGCCTTCATACTCATCAAGCTTATAGAATACACCTACGTCCTCAGGAAAGCCGACAGCTTTGAATGTACCCATGTTTTTGCCACTGGAGAAAACATATGCACCATGCATTTCAGTGTTTATCTTCATAACGGTTCTTGCGACGAATTCCTTTTCATCAAGCTGGAGTGAAGCAAGAACTGATTGGAGAGGAGCTACAAAGTATCTCCATATAATAGGTTCATCTGTAATAGCAGGTATTTTTCGGGTTGGAATCACTTCAGATTTGACGATTTCAAATCTTTCTTTCAGGAACACCTCGCAGTTTTTGCGGGTTGCACGTTCATTAAAGAAAAAGTGCAGTGCATAAAAATCCTTGTATTCTGGATAGATACCGTAACCTGCAAATCCACCTCCAAGACCATTTGAACGATCATGCATAGGCTTCATTGCGTTGGTAATCATCTCGCCGGACATTTTGTTTCCTTCCTTGGAAATAACAGCTGCAATAGCACATCCGGAGGGAATTCTCACCTGACCTTCTAATTTCATATAGGTTCCCTTCCTTTCGGAGAATATAAAAAAAGAAAGGCGTTCAATTCAGGTACAGATAAACTGTTCTGAAATGAACGCCTTTGCTCATTGTTAGTATTATACTACCTTTTTTCTTGTTTGTCAAGCCTAAAAAATAAAATTTCCTTTTTTTTGAAAAAATTAAAAAAAGGGGTTGACAAATGATTTTGGAGGGTGTATAATAAATTGCAGAAAAGGCAAAGGCGTCTTTGAGGATAGTGATTATTCCTTGAAGTATCTTTGTCTTTTCTTTTTGGTTATGCTTACAGAAGTTAGTTCTCTGTTCTGTAAAGCATATAAAATGAATAATATGATATATAAAGGCAAGGGCGTCTTTTTTGTGTGTATTTTACGCATGAGATGTCCTTGCTTTTTTATTAAACAAAAGGAGAGATTATTTATGGGAACTGTATCTGAGTATTTTGGAAGTCTTGTCTTTGACGACAGAGTAATGAAAGCCACATTATCGGCTAAAGTTTACAATTCGCTGAAGAAGACAATTGATGAAGGCGCAAAGCTTGACATCAGCGTTGCAAATGCTGTTGCAACTGCAATGAAGGACTGGGCTATTGAAAATGGAGCTACCCATTACACTCACTGGTTCCAGCCGCTGACAGGAATCACTGCAGAAAAGCATGACAGTTTTATTTCACCTTCACCTGACGGCGGAGTAATAATGGAGTTCTCCGGAAAAGAGCTTATAAAAGGTGAACCAGACGCTTCTTCTTTCCCGTCAGGAGGTCTGAGAGCAACATTTGAAGCAAGAGGCTATACAGCATGGGATCCTACATCTTACGCATTTATTAAAGGTAAGACGCTTTGTATTCCTACAGCATTCTGTTCATACGGCGGTGAAGCTCTTGACAAGAAGACAACTCTTCTTCGTTCAATGGAAGCACTTAACAAGCAGGCAATGAGAATTCTTCGTCTGTTCGGAAATGAAGATGTAAAGTGCGTTCGTACATCAGTAGGTCCTGAACAGGAATACTTCCTGGTTGACAAGGAAATGTATGAGAAGCGCCGTGACCTTATATTTACAGGCAGAACGCTTTTTGGTGCAAAGCCTCCTAAGGGTCAGGAAATGGATGACCATTACTTCGGTGTAATCAAGCCAAGAGTTGAGGCATATATGCAGGAGCTGAATGAAGAGCTGTGGAAACTTGGAATTCTTGCAAAAACAGAACATAACGAAGTGGCTCCGGCGCAGCATGAGCTTGCTCCTATATATACTACTACTAATATTGCAACAGACCACAACCAGATCACAATGGAGATCATGCAAAAAGTTGCTGCAAAACATGGTCTGGTATGTCTGCTTCACGAAAAGCCTTTTGCAGGCGTAAACGGCAGCGGCAAGCACAACAACTGGTCAATTTCAACAGATACAGGAGTAAACCTTCTGTCACCCGGTGAAACACCTTATGAAAATGCACAGTTCCTGCTTTTCCTGTGTGCTGTTATAAAGGCAGTTGATGATTATCAGGATCTGCTGAGAATTTCAGTAGCAACAGCTGGAAACGATCACAGACTTGGCGCAAATGAAGCACCTCCTGCTGTAGTTTCAATCTTCCTCGGCGATGAGCTGAATGCAGTTCTTGAAGCAATTGAAACAGACACACCTTACATGGGTATTGAAAAGACAAAGATGAAGCTGGGCGTTGATGTTCTTCCGGAATTTAACCGTGATACAACAGACCGCAACCGTACATCACCCTTTGCATTTACCGGAAACAAGTTTGAATTCCGTATGCTCGGTTCTTCCAACAGCATTGCCTGTGCAAACATTATGCTGAACAGTGCAGTTGCTGAAAGTCTGAAGATATATGCAGACAGACTTGAAAAGGCAGAGGACTTTGAAACAGCACTTCACGAAATGATCCGCAAGACTATCAAGGATCATAAGCGTATCATCTTCAACGGCAACGGTTATGATGATTCATGGATCAAGGAGGCTACAGAAGAGAGAGGTCTTCTCAACTATCGTACAACACCTGATTGTATGCCTCATCTGCTGGACAAGAAAAATGTTGAAATGCTTACATCACAGAAAGTATTTACAGAGGCAGAACTTAAATCAAGATGCGAAATCATGCTTGACAATTATGCTAAACAGGTTAAGATCGAAGCTGACACAATGGTTCAGATGGCAAGAACAGAAATTGCTCCCGCAATTGAAGCTTACGTAATGGAACTTTCTAAAACAGCAAAGCTCAAGAAATCACTTGATGAAAGCATTGCCTGCAGCTATGAAAAGGGTCTTGTTAATAAGCTTTCCGGACTGCTGGACATCATTGCAGTTAAGTCTGATGAACTTGAAAAGGCTATGCTTGATCTTTCTTCTGCTGAAAATGTTATCGAAGAATCCTATGCGATCCGTGATAACATTCTTGTAAAAATGAGTGAACTGCGTGTTGCCTGCGATGAAGCAGAAGTTTACACAGCCAAGAAATACTGGCCGTTCCCTACATATGGTGATCTGCTTTTCGGCGTAAGATAAATTTTTATGAAAAACTAAGGAGTTGATTGAGATGAATGAAACAAAAATTATGGAACTCATATCGGATATGTCTTCCGGTCAGGTATTTGGTGTCTGGTTCCTTATAGGTGCAGCACTTGTATTCTGGATGCAGGCTGGTTTTGCAATGGTAGAAGCCGGCTTTACAAGAGCTAAAAACACAGGCAATATCATAATGAAGAACCTTATGGACTTCTGTATCGGTACAGTAATGTTCATTCTTATAGGTTTCAGCTTACTGCTTGGTGAAGATCTTCTTGGATTCATAGGCAAGCCTGGATTTGATATTTTCACATCTTATCAGGATTTTGACTTCTCAAACTTTGTATTCAACCTTGTATTCTGCGCAACAACCGCAACAATCGTTTCCGGTGCAATGGCAGAAAGAACAAAGTTCCTTTCCTACTGTATTTATTCAGCAATAATCTCCGGTCTTATTTATCCGATTGAAGCTCACTGGATCTGGGGCGGCGGCTGGCTTTCACAGCTTGGATTCCATGATTTTGCAGGTTCATGTGCAATTCACATGGTAGGCGGTATCTCTGCTCTCATCGGTGCAAAGATCCTTGGCGCACGTATTGGTAAGTTCAAGAGAGATAAAAACGGTAAGGTTACAAAGGTAAACGCATTCCCCGGACACAGCCTGGCACTTGGCGCTTTGGGCGTATTTATTCTCTGGTTCGGTTGGTATGGCTTTAACGGTGCAGCAGCCAAATCAATTGAACAGCTTGGTTCTATTTTCCTTACAACAACAATTGCTCCGGCAGTTGCAACAGTTGTATGTATGATATTTACCTGGATCAAGTACGGCAAGCCTGATGTTTCCATGTGTCTGAACGCTTCTCTTGCAGGCCTTGTTGCAATCACAGCTCCCTGTGACGTTGCCGATGCTTTCGGTGCGGTAGTAATAGGCGCAGTTGCAGGTGTTCTGGTAGTATTCGGTGTATGGCTCCTTGACCATGTACTCCATATTGACGACCCGGTAGGCGCAGTTGCAGTACACTGCATGAACGGTATCTGGGGTACTCTGGCAGTTGGTTTATTTGCAACAGATACTGCTCCAGGCTATTCCATAGCAAATGCTTCAGGTGAAACAATCACAGGTCTTTTCTACGGCGGCGGTTTCGAACTTTTGGGTCTGCAGGCTCTGGGCGTAGTAACTGTAGGTGCATGGACAGCTGTTACTATTACAATTACATTCTTTATTATAAAAGCAGTCTTTGGTCTTCGTGTTACAAGAGAAGAAGAAACGATCGGTCTGGACGCTACAGAGCATGGTCTTCCTTCCGCATATGCTGGCTTCTCAATGCTTCCGGAATACATTGATGAAGACACACCTGTTCTTGCAGTTGATGGTGACATTCCGGTTGCTGAAGCTGTTGAAGTTAAGCAGGTTCCTACATTTGAGAAGAAGGTTGCAGCTGACGGAACCAAGATCACAAAGATTGAGATCGTATGTAAGGAATCCCGTCTTGAGGCTCTCAAAAATGCAATGGTGGGGCTTGGTATTACAGGTATGACAGTATCCCACGTTCTTGGCTGCGGCGTTCAGAAGGGCAAGCTTGAATACTACAGAGGTGTTCAGGTTGAAGCAAACCTCCTTCCTAAGGTGCAGGTTGAGATAGTTGTAAGCGCTGTTCCTGTAAGCAAGGTAATCGCTATGGCAAAGAAGGTGCTTTACACAGGTCATATCGGTGACGGAAAGATCTTTGTATACGATGTTGAAAACGTAATCAAGGTTCGTACCGGTGAAGAAGGCTATGACGCTCTTCAGGATATAGAATAAAAATAAACAAATCACTTTGCCGACAGATTATGCAACCTGTCGGCTAAAGTGGTGCATGGAGGAATTACTATGTGTTCAATTATGGGTTACTGCGGTAGCAGTGCAGATACAGACGCATTTAAGCAGGGGTTTGATGAAACTATTTCAAGAGGACCTGATGACAGCAGAATAATAGATACAGGAAGCGGTCTTCTTGGCTTCCACAGGCTTGCAATAATGGGACTTACTCCTTCTGGAATGCAGCCCTTCGAGCTTGACGGCAGCTATGTTGTGTGCAATGGTGAAATATATGGATTTGAAAAACTGAAAAAGGAACTTGCAGCTGAATTTTCATTTAAAAGTGATTCAGACTGCGAAATTCTGCTGCCGTTATATAAAAAGTATGGAACTGATATGTTTGCAATGCTTGATGCAGAATTTGCGTGTATAATTTATGACGGAGAAACAAAAGAATATATTGCAGCAAGAGATCCTATCGGCATTCGTCCGCTGTATTACGGCTATGACAAGGACGGTGTAATCATTTTTGCAAGCGAAGCAAAAAACCTTGTGGGCTTAACTGATAAAATAATGCCTTTTCCACCGGGAAATTACTACAAAGACGGCAAATTTATATGCTACTGTGATATTGCAAAAACAGATGAAATCTGCTATAATGATATAGATACCGTGTGTAGGAATATTCACGATAAACTTGTGGCAGGCGTTGAAAAGCGTCTTGTTGCTGACGCTAAGGTTGGATTCCTGCTTTCAGGCGGTCTTGACTCATCACTTGTCTGTGCTATTGCAGCAAAGAAGAGTGAAGAACCTATAAAGACTTTTGCTATAGGAATGAGCGAAGACGCCATTGACCTTAAATATGCAAAGCAGGCAGCTGATTATATTGGCAGCGACCACAAGGAAATAATTATCACAAAGGACGATGTGATTTCTTCACTTGAAGATGTTATTCACCTGCTGGGTACGTTTGATATAACAACGATACGTGCCAGCATGGGAATGTACCTTATCTGCAAGGCAATTCATGAGCAGACAGATATCCGTGTTCTTCTTACAGGAGAAATTTCCGATGAGCTGTTCGGTTACAAGTATACAGATTTTGCTCCGGACGCACAGGCTTTCCAGAAAGAAGCTGAAAAGCGTATAAGAGAGCTTCATATGTATGACGTACTCAGAGCAGACCGCTGTATTTCCGTAAATTCCCTTGAAGCGAGAGTTCCTTTCGGAGATCTTGATTTCGTTAAATATGTAATGAGCATAGATCCTGAAATGAAACTCAATAAATACGGCAAGGGTAAATATCTGCTCAGAAAGGCATTTGAGGGCGATTATCTCCCGGATGAAATTCTGTGGCGTGAAAAAGCTGCTTTCTCAGATGCAGTGGGACATTCCATGGTTGATTATCTTAAAGAATATGCAGAAGAGTATTATTCTGACAAGCAGTATGAAGAACTTAGGCAAAAATATACTCATGCACAGCCCTTTACAAAGGAATCTCTGCTTTACCGTGAGATATTTGAGAAATACTATCCGTCCCAGAGTGAAATGATCGTGGATTTCTGGATGCCGAATAAGGAGTGGGAAGGCTGCAATGTAAACGACCCGTCAGCACGTGTTCTTTCCAACTACGGCGACAGCGGCAAATAAATTTGGAAATAAACGGAGAGGTTAGTCTATGGAAAATGTAACTCAGGGAACCATAACAGAAAAAATACTTGTTCTTGATTTCGGCGGACAATACAATCAGCTGATTGCAAGAAGAGTAAGGGAACAGAATGTCTATGCAGAGATAAAACCATACAACAAGATCACTGTTGAAGAAATCAGAAATACTGGCTACAAAGGTATAATATTCACAGGCGGTCCAAACAGTGTTTATGATGAATTGTCGCCGCATTATGACGCAGAGATACTGAATGCAGGCATTCCTGTTCTTGGCATATGCTATGGTGCACAGCTTATGGCATATATGGCAGACGGAGAGATATGCAGTGCGCTTGACAGCAGTGAATATGGTAAAACTTTATTCAGAATTAAAGAAAGTGTGTTGTTTGATGGTGTTCCTGAGGAAAGCATTTGCTGGATGAGCCATACAGATTTTATAAAAACACCTCCGGCAGGATTTACAGTTATCGCTGATACTGATAAATGTCCCTGCGCTGCAATGTGCAATGCTGAAAAAAATCTTTATGCAGTACAGTTTCACCCGGAAGTAACACATACAGAATACGGAAAGCAGATGCTTTCAAATTTCCTTTTTAAGATATGCGGCTGCAGCGGCGACTGGAAAATGGAAAGCTTTGTGGAAAATGCTATTGAAAAATACCGCAGTGAGCTTAAAGGCAAGAAGGTTCTGCTTGCCTTGTCCGGCGGAGTTGATTCTTCTGTAGCGGCAGTGCTTCTCCATAAGGCAATAGGCGCTGACCTTACCTGCGTATTCGTTGACCACGGTCTTCTGAGAAAGGACGAAGGTGACTTTGTTGAGAAGACTTTCCGTGGTCAGTTTGGCATGAACATGATTCGTGTAAATGCTGAGGAAAGATTTCTTGACAAACTCAAAGGCGTAACCGATCCTGAGAAAAAACGTAAAATTATCGGCGAAGAATTTATACGTGTGTTTGAAGATGAAGCCAAGAAGCTTGGCAAAATAAATGTTCTCGTTCAGGGAACCATATACCCGGACGTTATTGAAAGCGGAAAGGGTGATTCTGCTGTAATAAAAAGTCACCATAATGTGGGCGGACTTCCGGATGTAATCTCTTTTGATGAAATTGTTGAACCGCTCAGAGATCTTTTTAAAGATGAAGTTCGTGCAGCAGGTACTCAGCTTGGAATTCCCTATGAGCTGGTATGGCGTCAGCCCTTCCCGGGTCCGGGACTTGCAGTAAGAGTAATCGGTGAGATTACTAAGGAAAAGCTTGAAATTCTCCGTGACGCAGACGCAATATTCCGTGAGGAGATAGCAAATGCAAAGCTTGAGAATATTACGAATCAGTATTTTGCAGTGCTTACAGATCTCAGAAGCGTTGGTGTAAAAGGCGATGCACGCACCTACGGATATACAATTGCACTGAGAGCTGTGACTACTGATGACTTTATGACTGCTGAATGGACAAGACTGCCTTACGAGGTTCTTGAAAGGGCAAGCAGCAGAATAACAAATGAAGTAGACTGCATAACAAGAGTAGTTTATGATATAACTTCCAAGCCACCGGCAACAGTGGAATGGGAATAACAGGGAGGAATGGTCAATGACCAAATATATATTCGTTACAGGCGGCGTTGTTTCGGGACTGGGCAAAGGTATTACTGCTGCATCTCTCGGAAGACTCCTTAAAGTTAGAGGACTGAAGGTTGCCGCACAGAAGCTTGACCCGTATATCAATGTTGACCCTGGTACCATGAGTCCGTATCAGCACGGAGAAGTATATGTTACTGAGGACGGCGCAGAAACAGACCTTGACCTTGGACATTATGAAAGATTCATTGACGAGGATCTGAACAAGTATTCCAATCTGACAACGGGTAAGGTTTACTGGAATGTACTGAATAAGGAAAGACGAGGTGAATATCTGGGCAGTACTGTTCAGGTAATTCCTCACATCACAAACGAGATAAAAGAGTTTGTATACAGCGTTGGCAGGAAAACCGGTGCAGATGTGGTTATCACAGAGATCGGCGGAACTATCGGCGATATTGAATCCCAGCCCTTTATTGAAGCGGTAAGACAGATTTCCCTGGAGGTGGGACGTGAAAACAGTCTGTTTATTCACGTCACCCTTGTACCTTTTCTGAAAGGTTCCGAGGAACATAAATCAAAGCCTACACAGCATTCTGTAAAGGAGCTTCAGGGCATGGGAATAAACCCTAATATAATCGTTCTCCGTTGTGATGAACCTCTTGAGGAGTCCATTTTCAAGAAAATATCCCTTTTCTGCAATGTTAAGCAGGACTGCGTTATTGAAAATATCACGCTTCCCAATCTTTATGAAGCTCCTCTTATGCTTGAAAAGGCTGACTTTTCAGAGGTTGTCTGCCGTGAACTTGGCATTGATGCACCCACTCCCGATTTATCAGAATGGACAAAAATGGTTGAGTGTATCAATAGCCTGTCTGAAAATGTAAACATTGGACTGGTAGGCAAATATGTAGAACTGCATGACGCATATCTTTCTGTAGCGGAAGCGCTTCGTCATGCCGGTTATTACAATGATACACAGGTTAATATACAGTGGATAGATTCAGAAAAACTTACTGAACAGAACTATAAAAATACATTGCAGGGCCTTGACGGCATACTCATTCCCGGCGGATTCGGAAGCCGAGGAATTGAAGGAATGATTCTCGCCGCAAAATATGCAAGAGAAGAAAATGTGCCTTACTTTGGAATATGCCTTGGTATGCAGATCGAAGTTATTGAATTTGCAAGAAATGCAGCCGGAATAGCTGACGCAAATTCAGGCGAATTTGATGAACGGTGCCGCAATAAGGTCATTGATTTTATGCCCGGTCAGAGTGATGATATCGACAAGGGCGGAACTTTACGACTCGGCTCATATCCATGCAGCATCAAACCGGGAACAACAATGGAAAGATGCTATGAAGCAAATATGATAAATGAACGTCACAGACACCGCTATGAGTTCAATAATGATTATCGTGAAAGACTTGAAAAATGCGGACTTACCCTCAGCGGACTTTCTCCGGACGGAAGACTTGTGGAAACAGCAGAACTTTCAGACAGACCTTTTCATGTTGGAGTTCAGTTTCATCCGGAATTCAAGAGCCGTCCCAATAAGCCCCACCCGCTTTTCAAAGGCTTCATAAAGGCTGCTCTTGATTATTCAAATGGAGGCAAGGCATGAGTATACGGGAGGAATGCGGAGTTTTCGGTGTGATTGCGCCGGAAGCTGCAGATGTTGCAGGTATTTCATATTACGGATTATATGCCCTTCAGCACCGAGGACAGGAAGGCTGCGGCATTGTTGTAAATGATGACGGTGTTTTTGCGTCACACAAGGATATCGGACAGGTAAGCGAGGTTTTTTCAGCTGAAACACTGGCTGCATTTCCAAAGGGTACAATGGCAGTAGGTCATGTACGCTATGGTACAACCGGAGGAAATAACCGCAGAAACTGCCAGCCTATAGAAGTAAATCACCAGAAGGGCAGAATGGCGCTTGCCCATAACGGAAATCTCAGCAATGCGGCTGAACTTCGTGATGAGCTGGAATTATCCGGGGCAATTTTTCATACCACAAGTGATACAGAAACAATTGCATATATTGTTACAAGAGAACGTCTTAGGACTTCATCTATAGAGGACGCATTGAGTGCAGCAATGAATACACTGGACGGTGCATATTCTCTGGTGCTTATGTCACCTCAGAAGCTTATATGTGCAAGGGATCCTTACGGATTCAGACCTCTTTGCTACGGTAAAACATCTGACGGAATCTATGTTGTAGCCTCTGAAAGCTGTGCATTAAAAGCTGTAGGAGCAGATTTTATAAGGGACGTAGAACCCGGCGAGATTCTTGTATTCAGTAAAAACGGCATTGTTTCAAGAACTGAACACTGCCGGAAGAAGAATAAAAAGCTCTGCATTTTCGAGTATATTTACTTTGCAAGACCGGATTCCGTAATTGACGGCGTTTCTGTGCATGAAGCAAGACTTCATGCAGGAAAAATTCTTGCTGAAACTCATCCGGCAGACGCTGACATAGTAATTGGCGTTCCGGATTCAGGACTTGACGCAGCTCTTGGATTCAGTCAGCAGTCAGGCATTCAGTACGGAATTGGACTGATAAAGAATAAATATATCGGCAGAACATTTATTTCTCCCGGTCAGAGTACAAGACTTAATCAGGTGAGAATAAAGCTCAGTGCCGTAGAAGCGAGCGTTAAGGGAAAGAGAGTCGTGCTTATCGACGATTCCATTGTAAGAGGAACTACAAGCGGTCGAATCGTAAAACTTCTGCGTGAAGCAGGTGCCAAGGAAATACACATGAGAATTTCATCTCCACCCTTCCTTCATCCCTGTTACTATGGAACCGATATAGATTCAAGTGAAAATCTTATTGCCTGCAAATGTTCTGTCAGTGAAATTGCAAAGCTTATAGGTGCCGACAGCTTAGGCTTTCTGCCGGTATCAGAACTCAGCAAACTTTGCGGAAGCAGTGATTTTTGCAGCGCCTGCTTCAGCGGAAACTATCCTACTGCAATTCCAAAGGATACACGAAAGGATCGCTTTGAGCAGAAACTTTCAGAGGCAAAGAAATGAGGTTAAATAAAGTTATGGAGTTTAACAAGAAGCTGATTTTAGAAGACGGACAGGAATACTACGGCTGTTCTTTCGGAGATAATTCCGAAAAGGTCTGTGAAATAGTATTCAACACCTCAATGGCAGGCTACCAGGAGATATTATCCGATCCGTCCTATACTTATCAGGCAGTAGTCATGACATATCCGCTTATAGGAAACTACGGTATGGCAGATGATGATTACGAAACGGCAGTTCCCACAATCGGAGCAATGATAGTAAGAGAGTACAATGATGAACCTTCAAATTTCAGAAGTACTGCCACACTTTCAGATGTTATGAAAAAATACGGCATTCCCGGAATTTCAGGAATCGATACAAGAAAGCTCACACGTTCTGTACGTGATTTCGGTTCAAGAAAAGTACTGATAACTGACGCATCAACTCCACTTGAAGAAGGCATCGAGATTCTGAATAATACAGAACTTCCTAAAAATGCAGTATCAGTTGTAAGCTGCAAAAAATCTTATGTTTCCCATGCAAAATATGAACAGTATCACGTTGCGGCAATTGACTGCGGAATGAAAACCAATATTGTGCGTTCTCTTAATCAGCGTGGCTGCAAGGTGACTGTACTTCCGTGGAATACACCTGCCGTGGAAATCGAAAAAATAAATCCGGACGGAATTTTCATATCAAACGGACCCGGAGATCCTACAGATGTTCCGGAAACGATAAATACTATAAAGTCACTTATAGGCAAATATCCGATATTCGGCATATGTCTTGGACATCAGATAATTTCTCTTGCCTACGGAGCAAAAACCTATAAGCTTAAATTCGGACACAGAGGCGGAAATCATCCGGTAAGGAATCTTGAAAACGGAAAAATAGAGATAACATCACAGAATCACTCATATGCAGTAGATAAAAATAGTCTTCAGAATACAAAACTTGTTCCAACCCATATAAATATTCTTGATGAAACTATTGAAGGCGTGAAATGTGATGAGGATAAGGTTTTCAGTGTACAGTATCATCCGGAAAGTGCGCCGGGACCTCAGGACAGCGCATACTTGTTTGACCGGTTTATCAGAATAATGGAGGAGGAAAAGTGCAATGCCTAAAAGAAAAGATATAAATAAAATCCTCGTTATAGGTTCAGGACCAATTGTAATTGGTCAGGCGGCTGAATTTGACTATGCAGGAACCCAGGCTTGCCTTGCACTTAAAGAGGAAGGCTATGAGGTAGTGCTTTGCAACTCCAATCCTGCCACCATTATGACTGACACTTCCATTGCAGATAAGGTATATATGGAGCCTCTGACTCTTGAATATATTGCAAAAATTATTCGTTTTGAACGTCCGGATGCAATCCTGCCCGGAATTGGCGGTCAGACGGGACTTAACCTTGCAATGCAGCTTGAAAAGAAGGGTATTCTGAAGGAGTGCCGTGTAGAGCTTCTGGGAACTAAAAGCAGCAGTATAGAACGAGCTGAAGACCGTGAGCTTTTCAAGGAACTTTGTGAAGAACTTGGTGAACCTGTGCTTCCTTCTGATATTGCAAATTCTATAGAAGAAGGCTTGCAGGCGGCAAGAAAAATCGGCTATCCTGTGGTTCTCCGTCCCGCATTTACTCTTGGAGGAACAGGCGGCGGTTTTGCGGATAATGAAGATGAATGCAGGCTTCTCATGAAAAATGCTCTGGCACTTTCACCTGTAAATCAGGTTCTTATTGAAAAAAGCGTAAAGGGTTACAAGGAAATCGAATATGAGGTAATGCGTGACAGCAATGACACGGCTATTACTATCTGTAACATGGAGAACCTTGACCCTGTTGGCATACACACAGGAGATTCCATTGTAGTATGTCCTTCACAGACTCTTACAAACAAAGAATACCATATGCTTCGTGACAGTGCGCTGAAGATAATCCGTGCCCTTGAAATTGAAGGCGGCTGCAATGTACAGTTTGCACTTGACCCGAAGTCATTCCAGTACTATCTGATTGAGGTGAATCCAAGAGTTTCACGTTCATCTGCACTTGCTTCAAAGGCAAGCGGATATCCTATTGCCCGGGTTTCAGCAAAGATCGGCGTGGGAATGACTCTTGATGAGATAAGAATAGCAAATACTCCTGCATCATTTGAGCCTGCACTTGACTATGTTGTCACAAAAATGCCGAGATTCCCATTTGATAAATTTGCCGACGCAAATAATTCTCTCAGCACTCAGATGAAGGCTACAGGCGAGGTTATGAGCGTTGGACGAACTGTAGAGGAAAGCCTTCTGAAAGCAATTCGTTCACTTGAAATAGGTGTATTCCATCTTCACAATCCAAAGTTTGACGGATTAGGCAGCGAGGAGCTTCTGGAATATATAAAAATCGGAACAGATGACCGCATATATGCAATTGCGGAACTTTTAAGACAGGGCTGTGAGATAAAGGCGATTACAAAAGCAACATCAATTGATAAGTTCTTTATCCGAAAACTTAATAATATTATTGAAGAGGAAAAGAAAATAAAGTCCGGTACCGGAGATATAAAGATTCTTAAAGAAGCAAAGAAAATGGGATTTTCCGATAAGGAAATAGCACTTCTCTGGAATATTCCGGAAGTACAGGTTTACAACCTCAGAAAAGAAAACGGCATAATTCCTGTTTACAAAATGATCGATACCTGTGCGTCTGAATTTGACAGCTATATTCCGTATTTCTACTCAACATATGAGGAGGAGAATGAATCTGTAATCTCAGATAAGCCGAAAGTTATTGTTTTAGGTTCCGGTCCTATCAGAATCGGACAGGGTGTCGAATTTGACTATTCCACCGTTCATGCTGTTAAAACTATCAAGCAGGCAGGTTATGAGGCTATTATAATTAATAATAACCCGGAAACAGTTTCCACAGACTACACTTGTTCAGACAAGCTGTATTTTGAGCCGCTTTGCGTTGAAGACGTAATGGATGTTATCGACCTTGAAAAGCCCTATGGTGTAATTGCAACACTGGGCGGACAGACAGCTATCAATCTTGCAGAACCGCTTCGTGAGCGTGGAGTGAAGATAATTGGAACAGACTGCGACGCCATTGAAAGAGCAGAAAACCGTGACGCCTTTGAAAAACTGCTGCTGTCCCTTGACATTCCTCAGCCAAAGGGTCAGGCTGTTACAAATATTGAAGCAGGCATAAAGGCAGCTGAAGAGATCGGCTATCCTGTACTTGTACGTCCAAGCTTTGTGCTTGGCGGCAGAGCAATGCAGATCGTTGCAAAGGAAGAGCAGCTAAGACATTATCTTAAAACAGCTGTAGAGATTGATGAGGACAAGCCGGTACTGGTAGATAAATATATCCGAGGCAAGGAAGTAGAAGTTGACGCTATCTGTGACGGAAAACAGGTGTTTGTTCCCGGAATAATGGAGCTGGTTGAGAGAACTGGTATTCATTCCGGAGATTCAATTAGCGTTTATCCTTCATTCAGTATTTCAGACAAGGTAAAGAAGACCATTCTTGAATATACAAAAAAGCTTGGTCTGGGAATCGGAATAATAGGACTTTTTAACATTCAGTTTATTGTTGATGATGATGAAAGTGTATATATAATAGAAGTAAATCCACGTTCATCAAGAACAGTGCCATTCCTTTCTAAGGCAACAGGATACAGCCTTGCTGATATTGCAACACTTGTGATACTCGGAAAGAACCTTGAGGAACAGGGCATAAATGTGCTTTACCCTGAGGAAAAGAAACGCTTCTATGTTAAAACACCTGCATTTTCATTCTCAAAGCTGAACGGCATGGACGCATATCTTTCACCGGAAATGAAGTCCACAGGCGAAGCAATCGGATATGATGAAAAGCTTCACCGTGCTGTATACAAGGCGCTCATTGCATCGGGCGTTCACGTTCAGAATTACGGAACTGTTTTTGTAACTCTTGCTGATGAGGACAAGGAAGAAGCACTTCCGCTTATCAGACGTTTCTATGACATGGGCTTTAACATTGAAGCTACTGTGGGAACTGCGAATTTCCTTAAAGAGCATGGTATAAGAACAAGAATCCGCAGAAAACTCAGTGAAGGCAGCGAGGAGATACTTGAATCCATAAGAGCCGGTTATGTAAGCTATGTAATAAATACCCGTGCAATTCTGTCAGGTATTCATTATGAGGACGGCGTAGCAATCAGAAGATGTGCCACACAGAACAATATCACAATGCTTACATCTCTTGATACGGTAAGAGTTCTTCTTGACGTTCTTGAAGAGGTTACAATAGGCATATCAACAATTGACGCATAAGGAGGAATTAATTATGCACTTCACAAAAATGCACGGTCTTGGCAATGATTATCTTTATGTTTACGGCGAACCTGTAAATCCGGAGGAGCTTTCAATAAGACTTTCGGAACGTCATTTTGGTGCAGGTTCTGACGGAATGATCTGGATATGTCATTCTGACATTGCAGATTTCAAAATGCGTATTTTCAATGCAGACGGTAGCGAAGCCAAAATGTGCGGGAACGGCATAAGATGTGTGGGAAAATATGTTTATGATAAGGGCTATACTGATAAAAAGCATCTTACCATTGAAACACTTTCGGGCATAAAGACCCTTGACCTTAAAACCGTAAGTGGAAAAGTAAAAAGTGTTTCTGTTGATATGGGAAATGCTGTAATTGATGATGACCTTACACTAAATATAGACGGTGAGGAGATCATCTGTACACCCGTATCAATGGGCAATCCTCATGCGGTAATATTTGTTCCCGACGCCGAAGCTTGTCTGCTTGATAAAATCGGACCTGCTATTGAACATCATGAGGCATTTCCCGGCGGCGTAAATGTAGAATTTGTACAGGTGATTGATGACAGCACCATTCGAATGAGAGTATGGGAACGAGGCAGCGGAATCACTATGGCCTGCGGAACAGGTGCCTGCGCTTCAGCAGCAGCTTCCGTAATGAAAAATAAGTGCCGTCATAATGATGAAATATCTGTTATTCTTGACGGCGGAACTCTGAAAATCAATGTGTCAAATGATTTCGGCATTACAATGACAGGTCCTGCTGAAACAATTTACGAAGGAGAGGTAGAAGAATGATTACACCAAATCTTTTTTATGGAGATCTGAAGGACTCATATTTGTTTTATAATATTGCACAGAAAACAAAGGCTTATCTGAATCTTCATCCAGACGCACATTTATACAGAATGGGAATAGGCGATGTATCTCTGCCGCTTTGTGACGCTGTTATTCAGAAGCTTCATGAGGCAGTTGATGACCAGGCAAAGGCAGATTCATTCCACGGATATATGCCGGAATGCGGTGCGCCCTTCCTTCGTGAAGCAATTGCTGATTATTACAAGAACAGAGGAGTAGAGCTTTCATCTGAAGAAATTTTTGTTTCAAGCGGCGCAAGCGACGAACTGGGAGATATTCTCGACCTGTTTTCACGTGATAATACATCTCTGGTAATTGAGCCGGCATATCCTGCATATGTTGACGCCAACGTAATGGGCGGCAGAAATATCGTTCATCTTTCTTCCGGAAGAGAAAATGGATTTCTTCCTGAACCGGATGACAGTATAAATGCAGATATTCTCTACATATGTTCTCCAAACAATCCCACAGGTGCAGTTTTTGACAAGCAGAAATTGAAAAAATGGGTGGACTATGCAAACAGCAGAGGCTCCGTTATTCTCTTTGACGCTGCATATGAGGCATTTATTGAAGATGAAACATTGCCTCACAGCATTTTTGAGATAGAGGGAGCAAGAACCTGTGCTATTGAGATATGTTCTCTCTCCAAAACAGCAGGCTTTACAGGCACACGTCTTGGATACACTGTTATTCCAAAGGAACTTGAAAGAAAGGGCATGAACCTTAACTCCATGTGGGTTCGTAACCGTACAACAAAGACAAACGGCGTTTCATATATTATCCAGAAGGGTGCTTCTGCGGTATTCACTCCCGAAGGACAGAAGCAGATCCATGACAACATAAAGATCTATAAGAACAATGCTGCCTGCCTTATGAAGGCACTTGATGAGCTTGGAATCTGGTACTGCGGCGGTAAAAACGCACCGTATATTTGGATGAAGTGTCCTGAAGGCATGACCAGCTGGGAATTTTTCGATCTTCTTCTGAATGAGATCCAGGTTGTAGGTACACCTGGACAGGGATTCGGCGAATGCGGTGAAGGCTATTTCCGTTTCTCTAC
>JAQXHO010000149.1 GCA_029007315.1 Oscillospiraceae bacterium | reverse complement strand
GACGAGTTCAGAGCCTCCATGGGTGCTGAGGCTATCTATGAACTTCTGAAGGAAATAGATCTTGACAAACTCTCTCAGGAACTGAAAGACAGCCTCAAGGATATGACATCAGACCAGAAGAAACTGAAACTTCTCAAGCGTCTTGATATTGTTGAAGCATTCCGCCTTTCCGGAAACCGTCCTGAGTGGATGATACTCACAGCAGTACCGGTAATTCCTCCGGATCTGCGTCCTATGGTAATGCTTGACGGCGGACGTTATGCAACATCTGACCTTAACGACCTGTACCGCCGTGTTATAAACCGTAATAACCGTCTTAAAAGAATGCTGGAACTGGAAGCACCGGACATTATCGTAAGAAATGAAAAGAGAATGCTCCAGGAGGCTGTTGACGCACTTATCGACAACGGCAGACACGGCAGACCTGTTACAGGTCCCAACAACCGTGCGCTGAAATCCCTTTCCGATATGCTTAAAGGTAAGCAGGGACGATTCCGTCAGAACCTGCTGGGTAAGCGTGTTGACTACTCAGGACGTTCAGTTATTGTCGTAGGTCCTGAACTGAAAATGTACCAGTGCGGCCTGCCTAAGGAAATGGCACTGGAACTCTTTAAGCCCTTCGTTCTCAAAAGACTTGTAGATACAAAGGTTATCCAGAATATAAAGAGCGCCCGCAAGAAGGTTGACCACGCTTCTCCGGAGGTCTGGGATGCACTTGAGGACGTTATCAAGGATCACCCGGTTCTTCTGAACCGTGCTCCCACACTGCACCGTCTGGGTATCCAGGCATTTGAGCCTATCCTTGTTGAAGGCCGTGCCCTTAAACTTCACCCGCTGGTATGTTCTGCATTTAACGCAGACTTCGACGGCGACCAGATGGCTGTGCATCTGCCTCTTTCCGCTGAGGCTCAGGCTGAGGCTCGTTTCCTCATGCTGGCTGCAAATAACCTGCTTAAACCCTCTGACGGACGTCCTGTTGCTGTTCCTACACAGGATATGGTACTTGGTTCATATTACCTCACCATGGAAAAGGACGGCGAAAAGGGCGAAGGCAAGGTATTCCGTGACGTTGATGAAGCTCTTATGGCTTACAATGAAGGCGATGTTTCCATTCATGCGAAGATCAAGGTCCGCATCACAAAGGATATCGGCGACAAGAGAGTTTCCAAAATCATTGACTGTACTGTGGGCAGACTTATTTTCAATGCAAATATTCCTCAGAATCTGGGTTACGTTGACAGAACAAGCTCTGATCATCAGTTTGATCTGGAAATTGCCTTCCTGGTTGGCAAAAAACAGCTGGGTCAGATCATTGACCGCTGCATAAAAATCCACGGTACGGCTACAACCTCCGAGGTTCTGGACAGAATCAAGGCTACAGGCTTCAAATACTCCACAAGAGCTGCTATTACCGTTGCAGTATGCGACGCTGAGATTCCTAAGCAGAAGAAGGAAATTATCGAAGCCGCTGACGAAATGATTTCTGAGATCAATACTCAGTATGAGTACGGCTATATTTCAGCCGCTGAAAAGTCTGCAAGATTCGTACAGATCTGGAACCAGGCTACAGAAGATGTTACAACTGCTCTGAAGAATGGTCTTGACAAGTACAATCCTATCTTCATGATGGCGGACTCCGGTGCCCGTGGTAGTATGAGCCAGATCAGACAGCTGGCTGGTATGCGTGGACTTATCGCAAATACCTCCGGTGCTACTATCGAAATGCCTATCCGTTCCAACTACCGTGAAGGCCTTAACATTCTGGAATACTTCATCTCCTCCCGTGGTGCCCGTAAAGGTCTGGCTGATACGGCTCTTCGTACTGCTGACTCCGGTTACCTTACAAGACGTCTTGTTGACGTTTCCCAGGAGGTTATTATCCGTGAAACAGACTGCGGAGCAACTGACGGTCTGACAGTTTCCGAGATCAGGAACGGCAACGAGCTTATCGAAAAGCTGGCTGACCGTCTGGCAGGACGTTTCCTTGTTGATGACATCAAGGATCCTGTAACAGGTGAACTCATTCTCTCCAAGAACAAGATGCTGACTGAGGCTGACGCTCAGAAGCTTGACGCTGCCGGCATTACTTCTGTAAAGATCCGTTCCGTACTGACCTGCTGCGCTAAACAGGGCGTATGCGCTAAGTGCTACGGCATGAACCTTGCAAACGGCAACCTTGTTTCCGTTGGTGAAACTGTAGGCGTTATTGCAGCTCAGTCTATCGGTGAACCTGGTACTCAGCTTACAATGCGTACCTTCCATACAGGCGGTATCGCATCTGCTGAAGATATTACACAGGGTCTTCCCCGTGTTGAGGAACTCTTTGAAAGCCGTCATCCCAAGAGTGCTGCTATCCTTGCACGTGAGGGCGGTACAGTTCACATTGAGGAAATCAAGACAGCACGTACTATTTACGTTACAAATAATGAAACAGGCGAATCCGAGGCTTACCCGATCCATTACAGCCTGAAGATCCGTGTCCGTGAGGGCGAGGAAATCATTAAGGGTACACGTCTTACTGAAGGTAATATCTATCCCGGCGACATTCTCAGCATTCTGGGTGTTGACGCTGTTCAGGATTATATTATCAAGGAAGTACAGAAGGTTTACCGTCTGCAGGGTGTTGACATCAACGACAAGCACATTGAGGTTATCGTTCGTCAGATGCTCAGAAAGGTTAAGATTCTGGATTCCGGCAGCAGTTATCTCCTGCCAGGCACACTTATTGATAAGAAGAAGGTTACTGACATCAACGCTGAGATTCAGCAGCGCATTGATAACGGCGAAACAGACCTTAGCTTCGTAACTGTAGGTCCTGTGCTTCAGGGTATTACAAAGGCTGCTTCAAGTTCTGACAGCTTCCTGTCAGCCGCTTCATTCCAGGAAACTACCAAGGCACTTTCCGACGCAGCTATCAGAGGCAAGAGCGATCATCTGTATGGTCTGAAGGAAAATGTTATTATCGGTAAACTGCTTCCGGCAGGTACCGGTATGGAGGTTTACAATAACGTTCGTGTTGTGAAAAGTGAAAGCTATCTTGAACAGCACGCAGCTGCCTCCGGTATGGGATTCCAGGGACTGAACTGAGATTAATATAAAAATAACAGCACTGCTTTCGGGCGGTGCTGTCATTATATGGAGATGATTTCTATGAAGAAAATTATTTTGATAACGCTTTGTGCATTGGCATTAATGCTCAGCTGTCCTTTAATGAACGTTTCGGCTGCCGGTGAGAATTCCGGTGTTGCATCATCAACCGCAGTCCAGTCAGAACAGACTGACGAGGATTCATCAAAAGGACGGGATATTGCGGTATTTCTTATAATATTTACTATTGCCATGGGTACTACGGCAATTATTGTTGCAAGACCGAAGCTGAAGAAACTTCGTGAGGTCAGAAGTGAGTCTGATAATACAAATCAAAAAGATTAAAACAATTTTTTCATTAAGCAAAACAGGCATGAAGATATAACTCCTCATGCCTGTCTTTATGTTTTTACAGCTTATTAATCAAAACTGTCGACAATTTCATATGAACCGTCTGAATACTAACACATCTCTTCTAAAAGGTCTATAGTCCATTCGATAACCTCTGTATTATAATAACCTCCTTTGTATTTAAAAATATAGCATTTTCTTTCAGATGATGAACCTCTTCTTATATATTTAATTTCGTATACTTCTGATATTTCATCAGTATTAAAATTATATATATAGTCATCATCGAAGTAATCCTCTATAAATTCCCTCGTATCCCTTCCGGAAAGATGTTTGCTTTTTTTCATCTTAAATTCATCATACGTTGTACGATAATCTGTAAAGCATTCCCTTATTGCTTCCTTTATTATAGTCTTCTGATCTTCATCTTCATAACCCATTGCATACAAAAAATCGCTCATCAGATCGTCAGGAATGGAATCATAGAGCAAAGAAGCTGTATTATCAACATTCAGCTCATCGCTGGATGTAAGCTCCATACATTCTTCCAATGTATCAAAAGCTGCATCTACTGAACCGGCACCTCTTGTATCTCTGAGTACAAAAAACAATATAAGACCGGTTATCAGAAGAACCAGAACTGCTGCTGCTACTATGATACACATCATAAGTTTTTTTGATGTAAGATTGAATTTCTTCTTTGCAGCAACTGTATTTCCTGCGCCGCATACACTGCACAGTCCCATTTCGTTTAACGCTGTGCCGCAATTAACACAGAAAGAAGGTTTTCTGGGAACAGCACCAACGCTATTATTGTTCTCACAGCCAATTGTAGAACAACCACCCTTTGTATTCCAGCATGAGTTGTGATATGCTGCTCCGCACTTCTCACAGATGTGGGTTTCTTCCTCGGATAATATTGCATTATTGCAATGCTGACAAATTTTCATTGATAATTCCTCCAAAATATTTTTTAATAGGTGATTATTAATCTCTGTACAATGTAATAGTCTTTTTGTTAAAGCAGCAATATACATCAATCTCATAGTAGCTGACGATATTAATTGTATATCTCTTTACAGGTTTATCTTCATCATCCGAATAGTAAACACAATAATCGTTTCCAATCCATTCATAGTACTCAACGTCACCATTTTCGGGCACCGGAAGATTATATTCTACATTATAAATTTCTTCTGTTTCATCATATGTAAAATTCATATAATAATCATTGCTGTTGCTCCAATTGTCTGCCATAAAATTATCAAAATAAAAATCATTGGAAGATGAAATATGTTCTTCAACAGAATCATACTCAAGCAAAACGTCTAAGATTTTTGCATTATTCTCATCATCATTCAACCAAAAATCGTTAAAATAGGCATTTGCTGCCTGAATAAGATAATCACCTGCAAATTTTATATCAGAATCAAGCAGATCATTAATTAAATCCTGATTATTTACAAGATAATCTCCAAGAGGATGTATGTCTCCACTTACCATTTCAGGAAATATTTTTTTAAGAAGGGCAATGTCATCATACTCATCAGGAAGCTGCTGAATAAAAACATTCAAAACAGCAGAATGACTGGTTGAGTTCCAGTTATCATCCCAGTAGTCAAATGTCGTATGAGCATTTATTTCTTTCATGACTCTTTCATAAAGAGCCGGATAAACAGCTGTACTTATTTTAACATTTTTTTTGAAGTATTCTGCTTCATCCTTGTCGCCTGATGATATTATTGAATCTGCCCACTTTACAACACAGTCATCTTTTACCTCCGAAAGAGCGTCCTCTTGGCTGATGCTTTCGAAGCTGAGGCAGGTATTATATGCAGTCCTGAAGTTGCCTTCCTCTATATTAGCGTTTACATCATTGGTGATTTTACTGCACAAAGAGGAATATGTCAGTCCTTTTAATTTTATGTTTTCTCTGAAATATTCTGCCTCTTCTGTATCACCGGAGGTTATTATTGAATCTACCCACTTTTCAATACAATTATATTTTGCATCCGCAACAGCCTCTGCCCTTCCTATATTTTCAAAAGTTATACAAGTACTGTAGGCAGATCTGTAGTCGCCCTTTTCTATATCCTTTTCTACTATATCACCTGCAAAAATCGGTATCAGTATAAAATATAGAACCGCTGCAAGAACAAGCAGTACACCGAAAATTATACACGGAATAAGCCAGAGCTTTCTTCTTTTTTTCTTTTCCTTCTTGTTCTTTACCGGCTTATCAGACGCATATTTAACATTTTTTACAACAAAAACTACACTTGCTGTATTCGGGAAAGAAACTTCAAAGGGCGTGTCTATTCCAAACAAAGAATTTGAAACCGCATTAAGATTGTTATATGTACAATTTTCAATCTTTCCGATTACCTGACCCGAAGCGTCACGGCAATATACATCAACTACCAGTTTTTTCAGTGATTGAGCAGACATATTGCGGAAATTAGCACGGGCATAAAGCTTGCCGTCTCCGCAGTCCTGTATCAGTGATTCGTTCACGATCATCACTTCAGCGTTCTGAGGAACGAAACATCTTTCAGTATTAAACCTCATTATAATATTTGAATTCATCCTTTTTTCCTCTCCCTAATAAATTATTCAATTATTATGAACACGTATATATTATATTATATAATTATTTTATCACTAAACGCTAAACTGTTTATGTCGAAAATGTAAAATAAAACCCTCACTTGAATAAGTGAGGGTTAAAAAGTGTGGTGGGCCATCGGGGACTCGAACCCAGGACCGACCGGTTATGAGCCGGGAGCTCTGACCAACTGAGCTAATGGCCCGAAAAGATAGATTAAAAGGGTGGAACGAAGAGTTCCACCCTGAGGTACCGGCATTGACCAATTTTCCCGGGACGTCGCCGTCCAAGTATCGTAGGCGCAACAGAGCTTAACGTCCGTGTTCGGGATGGGAACGGGTGGGGCCTCTGTGCCATAAACACCGGTTGGAAAGAAGAGAGAAATAGAAAGGAAGAAGCAAAAAGGAGAACAAAT
>JAQXHO010000148.1 GCA_029007315.1 Oscillospiraceae bacterium | reverse complement strand
GGGCGTAGTTGTACTGGAATCCACTCCTTTCTATGCAGAAAGCGGCGGTCAGGTAGGCGATACAGGCGTTATTTCCACACCCAGCAGTACATTTTCCGTACAGACAACAAACAAGAACGAGGACGGTCACTATCTCCACATCGGTACAATGGAAGAGGGCGAACTGAGAGTAGGGGACACTGTTTCAGCTGATATAGACGCAGAAAAGAGAAAGTCCATTATGCGTAACCATACATCAGCACATCTTCTCCAGGCTGCACTCCGTGAGGTACTGGGTGACCACGTTCACCAGGCAGGTCAGCTTGTCAATGCAGACGCCTGCCGCTTTGACTTTTCACATTTTGCAGCTCTTACAGCAGAGGAACTTGAAGCTGTTGAAAACAAGGTAAACGAAAAGATCCTTTCAGCTATTCCTGTTGTAATGAAGGAAATGCCCATTGAAGAGGCTAAGAACCTTGGCGCAATGGCTCTCTTCGGCGAAAAGTACGGTGATGTTGTACGTGTTGTATCAGCAGAAGATTTTTCAGTTGAATTCTGCGGCGGTACTCATGTTTCAAATACTTCAAACATTGGTCTGTTCCGCATTGTATCAGAAAGCTCTGTTGCATCAGGCGTTCGCCGTATTGAGGCTGTAACAGGCACAGGCGTTCTGAAGCTGCTGTCTTCCTACAAGAACAGCATGAATGCCGCTGCAAAGGCACTTAAACTCAGCAATGCTGCTGATGTTGCCGAAAAGTGCGCTGCAATGGCTAATGAACTCCGTGAAAAGGATAAGCAGATCGAAGCTCTCAATCAGAAGATTTCTGATATGAAGATGAACGCAATTTTTGACAATGCAAAGATGATAGGCGATGTAAAGGTCGTTTCTGCAATGATGACAGGAACAACTGCTCAGATGCTTAGAAAAATGGGCGATACCATTAAGGCTATGGATACTCCTGTAGTTGCAGTTGTAGCAGGTGTTTCTGATGACAAGGGCAATATGGTCTGCGCTTGCTCAAAGTCTGCACAGGAAAAGGGCGCACACGCAGGAAAGATCGTTCAAAGAATAGCAGCTATTACAGGAGGAAAGGGCGGCGGACGTCCTGATACTGCAATGGCAGGTGTTGGTCAGACATACATGATAGACGAAGCGCTTATGGCTCTGGAGAGCATTGTAAGTGAAATGATAAACAAGTAAGGAGAGTTTGACATGGAAGATTGTCTGTTTTGTAAAATAGCAGCCGGTGAAATACCCAGCACAAAGGTTTACGAGGACGAAACCGTTTACGTTTTCAAGGATATTGCACCTATCGCACCGGTACACTATCTGCTCATACCAAAGGAGCATATCTGCTGTGCGGCAAAGATAACAGCTGAAAATTCTGCTGTTGTGGCTCATATTTACGAAGTTGCCGCAATGATAGCAGAAAAGGAAAATCTTACTAACGGATACCGCATTGTAACAAACTGCGGTGCTGACGCAGGTCAGACTGTATTCCACCTGCATTTCCATATGCTTGCCGGCGTAAAAATGGGCTGGGGCAAGGAATTTATCCAGGGCGCTCTATAAACTGACGTTTTACATTTGACATAAAAGGATTTGAAGAAAATGAAGCGGAAAATGGTTATCATCGGGATCTCGTACATCTTGGGACTGTTTTTTGCTTCATTTTTCACAAGCGGAAACTTTTGGGTGATGGTGCCTGTGATCGGGACTGTCACAGCAATTCTTATCCTTTTTAAGGCTGTCACCCTTAAAACAGCACTTGTATGGTCGGTTTCCTTTTTCACAGGAGTATTTCTGTATACCGGATATCTGGTTGATCATTATGAGCCTGCTGTATCCATGGCAGGAGAAAAAACAAGCTTTTCCGGCATGGTTAAATCCTCTGAGATTTATGACGGCGGTTATGCCTCATACATACTGGAAGGGTCATTTGAAAATGGTACAAAGGCCTCTGTACTATGCTTTACCTATAACTATGACTGTCGGTACGGCGATTACATGAAGGTTAAGGGTACATTTGCTGTACCGGAGAAGACGTATCTTTTTGACAGCACTGAATACTACAGAGGTATGTCAGTATTTCTTGAAGCAGAGTCAGACTGTGAATATGAAGTGACCTATACAGACGCTCATCATATAGTGAGAAAGGTCAGCAGCTACAGGGAAAGGATACAAAGAAGACTGTATGCACTTTGCGGAAAAACAGGCGGCAGTCTGACCTCTGCAATGATATTCGGCAGAAGAGAAAAGCTTGATGAAAGAATAGAATCAGCATTTTACCATGCAGGGATAGGCCCCATGCTGGCACTGTCGGGATTTCACCTTATTCTGTTTAACGGTATATGCAATATCTTCGGAAACCGTACAAGATTACAGCGTATTTTGCAGCTTGCAATGACAATAGTTTTAACGGGACTTTTCTCCGTGATTGCCATGTGGCCTGTTTCTGTGCTTCGTGCAGGTATTATGCTTCTTATTGCAAGAAGCGGCTGTTTGTTTTTCAGAAGGGCAGATTCACTGAGCTCACTTTGTTTTTCCATCATAGTCCTTACCTTTATGCAGCCTTTTCTTATTCATAATGTGGGATTTCTGCTTTCAGTTGCAGGAACCTTTGGTGTAACCAGCTTTGCACCCTGGATAATGGAAAAATTACCTCTGAGTGGCTGGTCCGGTGCATTTGCAAAAACTGCCCTGTCAGCTGTTGTTGTATCTTTATGTACTATTCCTGTCTGTATCCGCTTTTTTCCTAAAATATCACTGCTGGCACCAATATCAAATATTGTTTTCGGACCCATGTGCATCATAATAATGTTCCTGGGAATAGTGATATTTTTTCTTGGCGGTGAAAGCTTTGTATGCACTCTGTGCGGAAAAGCAATTGACGCAGTGTCGGTACTGCTTACAGACTGCCTTTTATGGATGCAGGATAATATTTTAATCGCATTTCCGTCGGGCTGGGCTGAACTTTCCGAAGCGGCGCTGATTCTTGCGGCAATGACTGCCGGAATATACATTCTCACAAAAAGCAGAAAAATGGTTGCTTTTTCAGCGGCACTATCAGTTGTTGTTATGCTGTCCGGTCAGTATATCCTGACAAGACGTTTTGAGGACAGTCTGCGTATTTTCGTACTGGGACGCAGTAATGGTCATATAATTGCTGTGACTTACAACGGAAGAACAGATGTTGCGGAGCTTTCATATGATAAGAAAAATCCGGACTATCTGCGGACTTTTCTCAATGAATACAATATCACAAATATTGATACTCTGTATATTTCCGGGAATGCGAATGCTTCCGCTTCTGCCTATAATAAAAAGCTGTCCGGGATAAAAACAGAAAGAATATTTGTGGGTTCGGAGCTTTGCTATGGAAAAAACGGCATGATATGCAGTAAAAATGCAGAGCTGGCTCATGAAGGCACTGTCACATCATCATTATATGAAATATCTGTTTCTGACGGGATACTTACAGTCAGTGCATATGGAAAAGTGATGCTTGTATCACACAAGGAAAAAATCCGGCCTGACAGCATAAACTGCGATTATCTTACAGTATTAGGCAAAAGAAAAGCAGATCTCTTTGAGATATCGGCTGAAAATGAAAATAATTTATTGTGTCAGTGCAATAATATGGAAATAGTAATAAATGAAAATGGTACTGCTTATGCAAGGAGGCTTTATTGATGGCAGTTACAGATTACAAAGGAGTCATTGCAAAAATCAAACAGGGCGAACTTGCAGGTGTGTATTATTTTTACGGCGCAGATCTTGTCCAGGTTGAGGATATGACACGCAGACTAATCCGCAAGGCAACAGACGGAAATGAAGCCATGGCTCTTACTAAATATGACGGAAAGTCCCTTGATATACAGGCTCTTTCCGATTCAGCAGATCTTTATCCCATGATGGCACCGTACAACTGCATATGGATAAGCAGTTTTAATGCGGAAAAATACTCTGAGGAACAGCTGAAACAGCTTTTTAAGGTGCTTGATAATTCAGGCGACATGACAGTGATCGTATTCAGCATTACGGACTTTGATGTAAAGGACGGGAAAAAGGCACCTGCAGGAAAAAATAAAAAGCTGATCGATAAAATTGCAAAAATCGGTACAGTATGCGAAGCCATACAGAGAACCTTTCCGGAGATTGCAAGATCGCTTATTGCCATGGCACAGAAAAAAGGCTGTGCTATGGGACGTGGTGCGGCAGATGAACTTGTAATGAGGTGCATGGGCAATACAATTCAGCTGAAAAATGAAATGGAAAAGCTCTGCGCCCATGCTGGCGGAAGAGAAATTACAGAAGCTATGGTTCGTGAGCTTGTTGCACCTTCTGTGGAAACAACTGTTTTCGCCCTCGCAAAGGCTGTGATTACCCTCAGGAGCTCTGCGGCTATGGAGGAACTCAACAGACTTTATGCAATGCGTACAAGCAGAACGTTTATAGTCCATGCTGTAGCTTCTGCTTTTACAGATCTGTACAGAGCCTGCGTGGCATGGAGAAGCAATAAAACTGTATCTGATATGCAGAAGGATTTCGAATACAGATTCGATTTTGTGGTTAAGAATGCTTTCCGTGACTGCCGCAAAATTCCGCCGGAACGTCTTCGTGCCTGTATTTCAGTGCTTCGTGATCTGGAGAAAAAGCTCAATTCATCATCTGCCGATGAGCGTATCTTAATGGAAACGGCAATTGTAAAAATGCTTGAAATTGCCTCTGGAAGAATGGAGCCTGCTTATGATTAAAATAAAAGAAGCCATAGTAGTTGAAGGAAAATATGATAAAATAAAGCTGTCCTCAATTTTAGACGCTGTTATAATCGTTACAGATGGCTTCCGTATCTACAAAGACAGGGAAAAACTTGCTCTTATAAGACATTATGCAGAATCTACAGGCATAATCATTCTTACTGATTCCGACAGAGCAGGGTTTAAAATACGAAGCTTTATAAAAGGCTCTGTTAAAAACGGAAAGATATACAATGTGTATGCTCCGGATATTTACGGCAAGGAATCAAGAAAGGAAAAGCCTTCAGCGGAAGGAAAACTGGGAGTTGAAGGGATAAGTCCGGAGCTTTTGCTGGAGGCATTTAAAAAGGCAGGCATAAAAGCCTCTGACGCTGTTCCTAATCCCGATCCTGTTACAAAGACGGATCTCTTTGAGCTGGGTCTTTCAGGAGGACCTGGAAGCAGTGAGTTAAGACGAAATCTTCAGAGAAAGCTTGGATTACCGGAGCTTCTGTCTGCAAATTCCCTTGTTGAGGTACTTAATACCATGATGACAAAAAAAGAACTTGTCCGGTTTCTTTCTGAGAATGAAAACTGATGAAGGAGGTGGTCTGACTGTTTACTGCACTTTCTTTTATATGCGTCTTTCTGCCTGTAACAATGCTCATATACAGATTTCTTCCCGAAAATGTAAAACAGCCTGCATTCATAATAATAAGCCTTGTTTTTCTGGCTGTTTCTGATATTGCGGCGGCGTCTGGAATTATTATGACTGCTCTTGCCACAGCAGGTTACGGAAAGATCAGTGTTAATCTGAAAAAAAGACCTGTAATCTTTTTTTTAATAACAGTGCCGGTTATCCTTTTGTCTGTATGCGGTCTTGTGCTGCTGAGTGTTTACTACAAATGGAAATATGAAAATGCTCATTCTTTTCTGCGGTTCTGTCCCTTTGGGACTGCGTTCTTCTATATGCAGGCAATCCGCTTTGCGGCAGACATTTACAGAGAGAAAATAGTCCTTCCGCTTAGTGTTAATGACTCTCTTGGATATCTTCTTTTCTATCCACGGCTTGTAATGGGACCTGTTATGACATACAATGAGCATAAATCATTGCTTGATACCGGCTCTCAGAGTTTTGAAAATACAGGTGAAGGACTTCAGTTGTTCATAAGAGGACTGGCGAAAAAGTTGCTGATTGCTGATGTAATTGATATGGTTTTCTCTCCGCTGTATGGAACCGTCAACGGAGAAGCTTCATTGCTTATGTCATGGCTCACTGTTTTTGCTTTTTCTATGGAGTTGTATTTCACAGTTGCAGGTTTTGGCGATATGGCAAAGGGAACAGCTCTTTGCTATGGCTTCAGAGTGCCTGACAGTTATAAAAATCCGCTTTTTTCAGGCTCTTTATCACGATTTGGCGATGAATGGAACATAAGCGCTGTGTCATGGTGCAAAGGTTTGTTTTCTGCACTGCTCCGGAACAATAAATGGCAGTCTGTTATAGGAATGACCGCTGCATGGACTGTTTTCAGTATCTGGTACCGCCCGGAGCTTAAAATGGTTATCTGGGGCATATGGATAGGCTTCTGGATAGGTATTGACAGATTACTGAAAGATAAGTTCAAACGTATACCTTCGCTGTTTTACGGTACAGTATTCTTTCTTGTAACATTTTTTGGATGGGCATTTTTCAGTGCAGATTCATTTTCAGAAGGAATAAGGCTCGTGGGACTTCTTCTCGGCGGCAGCGGAAGCATTGCGAAAGCACAGGATCTTTATTATCTGAAGAGCGGAGGATTCATTCTTCTGATAGCTGCATACGGCGCAACAGGAAACTTTACATCAGTCATGGAACGCTTAAAGCGTATACCGGTATTATCAAAAATAATTAAGTGTATAACCATTCCGGTTATGCTTATTCTTATGGTTCTGTGTTTTGTTGTTCTTGCGACTCAGTATGATATTTTCGAACTTCAGTGGAAAGGAGCAATGTAGTAATGTTTAATAAAATTTCTGCATGGGTTCTTTATCCGGTGCTTCTTTTGGGTATGATGTGGTTTTTAGCAGGAACTGTAAATAAAATAATGAATAATGAAAAAAATGATCCGGGAAGTATTAAAACTGTATCCGGCTGGAATAAGGCTGACTCAGCTGTTGACAGTATGCTTCCATGGCATGACAAAGCGCTGGGATTACGGACAAAGCTTACAATTGCGTCTGGCTGCAGTAAAATCGGAGATATATACATCAGCAGAGAACGGCTTCTCCGTGAACCAAAGGAGCTTGATGAGGCTGCATTATACAAAACAGCAGAATCCATAAACAGCTTTTATGAGAAATATTCTGTGCCTATGTGTATGGCATTGTTTCCGGAAGCAGCTGAAATTTATACAGATTGTCTTCCGGAAAATGTGACTGTTCCCTCACAGCTTCAGGCTCTCGACAGGTTCTATGAGAATGTGGATACAAAAATTCGGACTGTTGACGCCTTTCATATCCTGTCAACCTTTAAAGATGATTATATTTATTATCGCACAGTTTCCGGCTGTACTGCAAACGGCGCATACGTGATATACAGAAGCCTTATCCGAAAAATGGGATATTATCCGGTACCCTATGACAGCTGCACCATATCCCATGTGAAAAACGATATACGGGGCGACTTGTATGACGTGTGTCTTTATGATGAAGTAACTCCCGATATGCTTGATGTGTATATATGTGAGAAAAGCAGCAATGTTGTATCTATAGAAAAATTTGATGGAGAAAAGTATACAGAAGGAAGTTTTTATGATGAGGAGGCATATAAGTCGGGTGACGCTTTATCATTTTATATTGGAAAGCCGTGCCTTTTAACGAACATAAAAACCGATGTGGAAAACGGGAAAAAGCTGCTTGTATTAAAGGACTGCTATGGCGACAGTATGCTGCCGTTTCTGACGCAGCATTATGCTGAAATTGACGCTGTAGATATGAGCTGTCTTGACAGACAGGTTTCAGATTTTCTGAAGCCTGATGATTATCAACAGGTTTTGATTTTGTGTGACGCTGATACCCTCACTGATACAGACGCATTCAGATTCCTTTCCGGGAACTAATTTAAGAAGGTGGAAAAATGATTGATCTTCATATGCACAGTACCTGTTCAGACGGACAGGATAAGCCTGAGGAGCTTGTAAAAATTGCAGCAGCTGCCGGAATAAAGGTAATGGCTCTTACTGATCACGATACAATAAACGGTCTTGAAAGGGCAGGAAATGCTGCTGAAATGCTTGGCATTGAGTTTATTCCGGGTATAGAAATTAGTTCACAGGGCGGCAGAGAGCTTCATATACTTGGCTATGGAGTAAGCCGTGAGGATAAAGGCCTTCGTGATTTTTATGAAGGAAACAGAACTCACAGACTGAAACGCCGTGATAAGTTTATTGAGCTTCTTAATAATGCAGGCGTTCCCATTACTCTGGAAAGAATATGCAGTGTGAATGAGGGAAAAAGTACAGGCAGACCTCATATTGCCCGAACTCTTGTGGATATGGGGTATGCAGGATCAGTGGAGGATGCATTTAGGAAATATCTTCAGACTCCGGAGTTTTACAAATTCGACAGACCCAAGCCAGAATCTGCTGAATCAATCAGAATGATAAGAAATGCCGGCGGAATAGCAGTTCTGGCTCATCCGTATACTTTGAACCTTGAAGACAAAGAGTTCAGACAGCTTCTGGAAAAGCTGATATCAGAGGGCCTTTGCGGAATAGAATGCTATTACAGCAAGCATACTGCGGAGCAGACATTATACTATAGGAAAATAGCAGATGAATACGGTCTGCTATTCACCTGCGGATCCGATTATCACGGACCTGATGTTAAACCCGATATAAAGCCGGGCACAGGCTGTAAAGGTTCACTTGCAGAACAAAATATTCCGGAAGATGAAATAATCAGAAGAATCAGAGCAATGATTTAATAAACAAAAGGGCTGATGCGGATTTGATTTCTGCATCAGCCTTTTATATTGGTTGTTATAACTTTTTTATACTGCGCTGTCCGGAACAACCGGTAAAGCGGAAAGCTTATTTGTCATAAAGCTCATAAGTGCCTGACTGTCAGAAGTATTGATCTGACCGTCGCTTACACAGTCTGCATTTAAGATCTGCTGTTCGTTGAAGGTTATTACGCCTGCAGAGTACTTGTTGATGTATACTACGTCAAGTATAGAAACAGTATCATCAAGGTTAGCGTCGCCGTAAACTGCCTCTGCCGGAGGATCAGTGCTTTCAATGGGATTGCCGTCATAATCTACAGCAGTAATATTGTTGTCAGCAGCATAATTGTGGCCTGCTGAATCCTTTGTAACAGATAAAGTAAATGTATCAGCCGGTATCAGTGAGCCGTCTTCATGAAGGATATAGCCGAATGCAAGGCTGCCGATAGTTTCTACAGAAGCAGGGATCTTTGCCTGTTTCAGAGATGTGCAGTTAATGAATGCCTGCTTTCCTATAGAGGTAAGTGTATCAGGAAGCTCAACATTTTCAAGGCTGTTGCAGCCGCTGAAAACGTACTCATTGATTTTTGTGATGTTCTCCGGAATTGTAACATTAACAAGAGAATCACATTCGGAGAATGTATAGTTATCAATAGCGGTAAGTGATGTTCCAAAGTCAACGTCTGTAAGAGCAGAGCATTCACTGAATACCCACTTGTCCAGATGTGTAACGCCATTGCCCAGAGAAACTGACGCAAGGTTCTTGCAGTTTGCAAAAGCGCTTATTCCGATTGATGTAACAGTATCCGGGATTGAAACAGTTTCAAGACCGCTGCCATAGAATGAATAGTCACTGATTTTTTCCAGACCGTCCGGAAGCTCAATTGTTTTGAGGCTCTTGCAGTTATAGAACAGCTGGTCGGTAATCTCTGTAAGTGCAGCCGGTAGCTTTACGCTTTCAAGACTTGTACATCCATAGAATGCCTGTTTACGAATATCATTAAGGGCAGCCGGAAGCTCAATTGACTTGAGGTTTTCGCAGAAGGCAAATGAACCTGAATTGATTTCAATAACTGTTTCTGGAATGACAATGCTTTCAATTGCTGAATTGGAGAATACGTCCGGACGTATGGATTTTATCTCAGCAGGAAGCTTAACGGATGCAAGAGAATGGCAGTTTGAAAAAGCTGCTGTGCCGATTTCCTTTACACTGTCCGGAATATCAATAGATGTAAGACCTGTATATGCAAAGGCACTGTTTGAAATATCAACCAGTGATTCCGGAAGTTTTATTTCAGAAAGTGAATAGCAGTTATAAAAAGCACTGCCCATAATATTGGTAACGCCCTCAGGAATAGTTACGTCTGTAAGGAACGGACAATCCTGGAACATAAGTGTGCTGATTTTTGTGAGTGCCTTTGGCAGAACAACTGATTTAAGTTCAGTACAGCCTGCGAACGCCTCGCTGCCTACCTTGGCAAGTCCGTCCGGAAGAACAACTGATTCAAGACCTGACATTGTAAAGGCATTAAGACCGAGAAGCGTAAGGTTTGCGGGCCAGTGTACATTTTTTAAGTTTACAGCGCCGCAGAAAGCGTTATTGCCGATAGTTTCAACTGTATCCGGAATATAGATAGACGTGATCTTGGATGAATAGAAAGCGTCATTAAGAATTGCAGTTACAGGGTAGCCGCTGATTGTATCAGGAATTCTTATTTCAGTAAGATCTTCAAAACCTTCTGCAAGACCTGTAATATACATAACTTCCTTGTCATCTTTAAAATCATATTCGAAGCAGTCTTCCGGAGTTACCTCCATGCTGGCAAAATCAAATTCACCTGCTGCCACAACAGGAATGTTTTCTTCTGCTGAAATAACAGACTGTATTTCTTCAGCAAATACCGTAGGTGCTGCGGAAAGCATCATTGATGAAGCAGTTGCAAAAGCAAAAAGTGCAGCTGCTGTTCTTTTAAAATTTCTCTTCATAATTCCCAGATCCTTTCAAATTCATTTAATTATTCCCATGAAAAATCTGCAGTAAGTATCATTAAAAATCACTGCAATACGTAATTATTATACAATATTTGTAATAAGTTGTCAAGTCTTTACAGTACATTTGATGAGCTGTATTTGTAAATATTTTTGGAGATTATATATAAAAAACAGCTGCCGCATAAAATGCAGCAGCTGCAGGTTATCAGCCTGTTGTATTACCGGAATCAATTACCGGTTCGCTGGTACTTTCCGGAACGGAAGCGTCAGCAGGATTCTCAGAAGAAGGCTCGCTGCCGGTATTGTCCGGCGAACCTGATTTTGCATTGTCAAGTGTAATAATGAAACCGTCGGTATTATTGCCGGAAACAGTGTATACAGCATCCTTCGGAATTGTAATATTGGTATCACCGGAAGATTCCGCAGGAACATAGAATATACTGTAGGATCTGTCATCAGTATCGTATTTCAGCGGTGAATTCTGCGTGTAGCTTGTGAGGAACTGGAGATATTCTTCCAGACACATATCCTTTTCCTTCATAATGAGGGAATGAGGAAGACCTACATAACGGAAATGATGCGGCATGAATCCCACACCTGTGGTACCGGTTTTAGTATCGGGATAACGTACTATAAAACCATAATTCCAACAGTTATTGAACATCCATTCATTTCTCTTTGTAAGATAAGCTACTACCTTTCCTGTGCTGGTAATAAGACCGATATCAAAGCTGTAGCCGGTTACTCTTTCGGTAAGTTCATTTGTATAAAGGCTGTCGCTGCCTGTGTAAATTTCACTGGTGCTGTAAATCTGAAGGTTAACATAACCGTTGTCGTGGCAGTATCCGTCGAAGAGGTCGGATATAGGCTGTGCCATCTCCGGATTGATTTTCAGAGCTGTATCTCTGGGCTTCACATTTGAGTTTGTATTAGATGAGAAATCCACAAAGTTTGTTGTTCCAAGGAAAGGACAGGTTCCGCTTACAAGAATGAGAGGACCATTATGTATCTGGCTCTGGGAAAGAGTGATAACCTGTGAAAAGGGATCCTCTGTAGGCTCTTCAGAAGCTTCTGTCATATCCTGTGGATTTTCATTATCTTCACTGTCAGCAGAAGCGTCTTCAGGACTCGTTTCTTCGGAGTCGCTTGCTGAAAAAGTTCCGTCGGCAGTTACAATTCCTTCCGTATCACCGGGTACGGTGGGTGAAATAATATTTCTCCATAGGAAATCAAACAGGAATATCAGAAGGATCAATCCGCACAGCAGCAGGATTATGTTAGGGAAACGAAGTCGCATTTTTGATTTAGACGTATTTGATCTGGACATTATAGTAATATCTCCTTTCGGGTCTACTGCAGCAGATTATTCCTGCTCAGCTTCTGAAACTGTTTCTGTGGTTGTTTCATCGGATGATGAAGCAAGCTCGGTTACAATATCACCGTTTTCATCTGTAACAAGAACGCCGTTTTCATCTGTAACGATGACATAGACATCGGACGCCTCTGTGGTGACTCTTGTATCAAGATCAGTAGGCATTGCGTAGGTGCCTGTTATTGTGCCGTAGATAGCAAATGCGTCCCAGATAGTATCCATATCTGTAGGAGCATGACCGGTAATAAGAACATATTCCTTGCCGTCAACAGCTTTTGCGTAGCTTGCAAGGCATTGTCTTGCCTGATCATGGAATCCTGTTTTTGCACCGATAATTGTAATACCCTTTACCTCTGAACCATACATTCTGCTGAATGCAGTACTCTGGAGAAGGATACCGCCGGGATGCTGCTGAGTGGAGGTTGTTTTATATTCCACAGTACCCAGTATCTTTCGGCAAATGTCGTTTTTCATTACCTCTTTCATAAGCATTGCAAGATCAACAGCTGTGGAATAGTGCTTTTCGTCATAAAGACCGGTGGCATTGCAGAAGTGGGTATGGGTCATACCAAGTTCCGCCGCTTTATCATTCATAAGGTTGACGAAATTTTCTTCAGTTTTTGCAACGTATTCTACAAGAGCAACTGTTGCGTCAGCACCGGAAGGAAGTATCATACCATAAAGAAGATCGGTTATAGTGACTGTTTCTTGATCCTCAAAGCCTGCACGAGCCGCTTCCTGTTCAATAAGAGGGCTTATCATATCATATGTAATGGTGTATGTTGCGTTGTAATCGGAAATATTTTCCACAGCCACAAGTAAAGTCATAAGCTTTGTCATTGACGCCGGATTCATACGCAATTCTGCTCCTCTGTAGGCAAGAATCTGATTTGTTTCGACGTCAAGAAGCACAGCGTAATCGCTGTAGATATTTGCATTTGTAAGCTGTTTTGCATTTTCGGAAAATGAGGGATAATTCTTGCTAACATTTTTATCTTTATCAGAAGGCTCAGTAGTGCTTTTGCTGCTGCCCGGTTCTGCAATAAACAGAGAATTATCAGAAGAATCTGAGCTTGCCGTCGAGCTGCTTTGTTTCCAGTCATCTTTTTTGCCGGCAGAAACAGCTATGATAATAAATATACCCACTATTACAACAAATATTGCCAGCAGGATCAGGATAAGTTTATTCTGACCGGTTATTTTTTTCTTATAGTTCATGGAACACCTCTTACAATTATAGTATATCAATCTTAATTATAATACGCAGTTCGAAAATTGTCAAGTCACATAAGGCATAAAAGATACATTAACCACGAATTTATGTGAATTCTGCCTAAATTAAGCCGTTTCATCTCATGACTCTATGACAAAAACAGAATAAAAAAGGACCGCCCCGGCAAGGGCAGTCCTGTAAATGGAATTATTTCATTCCTGCAGCGTCAAGAAGTCTGTCAAAGTAATCGTAAATGCCTTCTCTTGCAGTGAAATTCTTTTTGTTCAGCGTGAAATTCTGATATTCATTGTCTAAAAATACCACGTAATTTTCGCTGTCATACTTGCAGAAAGCCAGTACGTTCTCTGTACCGTCCTTCTTTGTGAAGGTGATTCTTATATCGGGGTTTTCATCAAGTATTTCCGGACAATCAATAGCAAGGCTGTCGTATTTCATAGCTGTCAGTTTTGTGTAAAAGCTGCTGACTGCGGAAGCGGCGTCTTCCTTCAGGGAAGTACCGTTCAGTGTATATTTTCCGTTTTCCTCGTCAATTGTTATTTCAGCGTTGTCACGGTCATTCCACTCTATTTTTACCTCTGAAATTTCAGATGCAGAACAGGTGTAGACGTCTTTCAGAATAAACTTGTCGGCTGTATCATTCAGAAATTCGGTATAAGCTGACTGCATATAGAAGATCTGACCGGTTTCCCTGCATATAAGGCTTACAAAGCTTGTGCTTCCTTCTGTATAATCCTGTGCAAGAAGAGTAGTGGTATTGCCGTTTTCCTGTGTAAAAGTAAAGATATATTCGGGATCGTCAAAGCCGTAATTCTTGTATTTATCCTCCGTTACATTTTCATCTCCGAACTTGTCCACTATCATCTGACGAATAGTTGTAAGAAGAGAGGAAACGTTGGAAACGTTCAGACGGTCAGTAACAGCCATAGGCTTGTTCATTTCCCAGACGCCTTTGCCGTTCATTTCAAGCTCATATACCAGCTTTCCGTGTGCTGTAAGTGAAATGCCGTTTATTGCGGAATCGCTGTTTCTGAGAATATAAATGCTTTTCATGGAATTCTTATTTACCTTCAGATAATCTGCATAATCTGTTGACACGCTGTAAACGTTATCTCTTCCGTCTATGGTAACATAATAGAAATCCTCAGTGGCGCTGAGTTTGCCTACATTAATTACATGAGGAGTATCGTTTGCATACAGAGTTATCACATTTGCGGGATCAGAAAGCCCATAGTCTGCAAGATTTGCCTCAGCAACAGGGCAGATAATATCAGTTGCCTTTAGGGTTGAGAGCTGAGATGCAAGGCTGTTGAGGTAGTATGTATTTATCTCAAAATCAAGATCATTTTCAACAACCCAGTGTCCGCTGTCGTCCAGTGACGCTGTGTATAAGGCGTCAGTTGTTTTGATTTCAATTTTACTGATATCGCTGGAGTTCAGGGACATAAGGATTTTTTCTTGCTCAATGCGTTCCTTTTCGGCTTTTTGTTCAGACTCCATTTTGTTTACCATCACAAGCACACCGGCAGTAATGCCTACAAGGAGAAGAAGTGACAGTATAAGAATAAGCTGTTTTTTCATGACCTTTATCCTTTCTTAGGAATGACGGCGTCTGAGCCATATTCCTACACCTATGATCATAATGACCACCGGAAGAGCAATGAAGAATAATACAAGTGTCTGTGCAGTGCTTTTTGATACGCTGAGATAATCCTCAGTTGCACTCTTTTCGCCTATGCCCATATCAAGATTCTGGTCAGCCATCCATGTAACAGTTGACAGATATACATAATATGACGACATATATGAAACATCCTGGATATGATCATCGTCAATGAATTCTGCATTTCCGAAAAGAGTAACTTTAGCATTATTCCTGTTTTTATCCTCTGAATATACTGCAACAGGAAGTTCTCTGTCCTCAATTACGTCATTATCGTATGTACCGCCGTAAGGTTCAGATACTGCTGAGGAATTTGTATTGATGAGAATGCCTGTTTCAACGGATGAGAGGTTTTCGTTGTCTCCGTCGATCTCAACGCTTCTTGATTTCGGCATATATGTATAGAAATCAGACTCTATCAGTGACGCCATATCGGCATAAAGCTTTGATGATTCTTCCTGTTCTGCAAGATTGCAGAGGATAGTGGTGTCATCTCCTGCAATATGAGAGGAGCTGTCGGTTTCACGGATGTAGTCATAGCCTATTTCAAGGCAGAATGGATTGAGAAGTTTCTGGAGATTGTTGTAATCAAATTTACCGCCGTTTGGAGAAAGCATTATGGAAATGCTGCCGCCCTTATCAAGATAATCGGAAAGCTTTTCCAGTTCATTAGGAAGTATATCCGATGTAGGTGCCGCAATGACAACTATCTCACCGTCATCCGGAACAGCTTCCGATTCAGAAAGATTCAGCTGCTTTGTCCGGTAGTTTTTACTCTTCATAAGAGATGAGATTCCGTCATAATTGTCCTTCATGGTCTTTTCGCCATGACCCTCAAGGAAGTAAACGGTTGGAAGATAACCGTCAACAACAGCCTGGATGTTGCTTGTGATGATGTTTTCGCCTGCGAAGAATTCTTCGCTTTCCACTATTTCTCCGCTGCTGTTGTAGGTCATTTTTTCGTTGTACATACTTATTCCGTTGATATGTCGCTTGTTGTCGCCGTATACAAGGATTATATCTCCGGGGCTTAAAGTGTATGTGTTGTCAGAATTTATTTTTTCAAGCATTTCCTCATTTTTGTTAGGATCAAAGTCAATGAGGTCGATACATTCATGCTGGCTGTATTCTATCATAGCACGATACAGAGAACGTGTCTGACTGTCGTTTTTAAGCTCGTCCATATCAGTAAGGAAATACATTTCAATTTTCTTTCCTTCGCTGTCAAGCTTGTCAAGATATTCGCTTGATGTTTTGCTGAGGCTGAAAAGCTTCTGAACAGAAACATCAATATTAAAGTCCAGCTTTGCAACAATAACATTGATAATTATTGCAGCAGTGAGGATAAGAAGTGCGATTATCCATGCAAAGCTGGTAAAAATCTTATTTTTTGAATTTCGGATCTTTGCCATTTTAAATACCTCCGGCTAAAGTAAACGCCAAAAAGCCATCAGCTGCGGCTGAAGCGTCTTTTTTCAATTGAAATGATGGTCCAAAGCAGGAATACTGCAATTTCAGTCACATAGCTTACCAGGTCAGAAAGCTGGCAGAAACCCTGTGTAAAGTTCTCGAATTTTGCCTGATTTGAGAACCAGTACAGAACGTCGGAAACAATGGGAACAGATGCAATATAGCTTGATCCCAGCATAAGTTCCATAAAGAACAGTATGAGTGAAACTGCAACCGAAAGCAGCATTGCAAGACCCGGTGTTGCCACAAATGAAGATACCATAAGACCCAGGGCAATGTATGCAAGACCATAAAGCAGATATCCCACATAGCTTGCAATGAGATTCGGCATTACTACATAGCCGTACATTGAAACGATAAGCGGATAAATAAAGGAAACCACCATTGAAATAACAAGAACTGTTGCAACAGCCAGGAATTTCGCAATGACGATTTTTGATACTGAAAGAGGACTTGAAAGAAGCAGTACCTCAGTGCCGTTTTTTCTTTCTTCTGCAAAAGCTTTCATTGTCAGAATGGGTATCAGAAGAATAGTGGTCAGCAATATATTATAATAGAAGAAATATGAAAATCTGAATTCAATCTGGGTGCTTGCAGCTGTATAGATCCACCATGCAAAAAAGCCGGAGAAAATAAGTGTTACAAGGCCTATGAAAACATATGCGATGGGCGAGTAAAAATAGCCCTGAAGCTCCTTTTTGTAAAGTGAAAACATTTCTTAAACCTCCTCGTTTTCATCAGCCGCAGAACTGCCGCTGTCTTCGCCGTCTGAAACGCTTTCAGATTCATCTGTTATTTCGTCAAGCAGATCCCTGAGGGATTTTTTCTTTCCGGCAGGCTGGTTCACAAGATTCACAAAAATCTGCTCCAGGCTCTTACGCTCTTCGGAAACCTCAAGAACGTTAAGCTTTGCGATAAGAAGAGCTGAGAGAAGTGAATTTCTTACGTCCGGACTTGAAATTTCGACATCATATGTATAAATTCCTGTTTTGACAAATGTTACGTCAGATACATTAACCACTCCCTTGACGCCCTTTGCTGTACGGACAACGTCACGGGAGCTGCCCTGTACCTTTATTTTAAGGACAGTGTTTGCACCTGCATTTGATTCCAGATTTGCCACAGTGTCAATTGCCTGTATTTCACCGTGGCTGATAATAACAACACGGTCGCATACAGCGCTTATCTCCGAGAGAATATGTGAGCTGAGGATTACAGAATGATCACGTTTCAGATCAATTATAAGATTGCGGACCTCAATAAGTTGGGACGGGTCAAGACCTACTGTAGGCTCGTCCAGTACTATTACCTTGGGATCGCCGATGAGAGCCTGGGCAAAACCTACACGCTGTCTGTAGCCCTTTGAAAGATTGCCGATAAGTCTTTTGCTTACATCTTCAATGTTAAGCCTTCGCATAACACGTTCAATGTGGGATCTTCTCTTTGAAGCCGGTACGCCTCTCAGACCTGCCACAAACATGAGATATTCTCCCACCTTCATGTCCACATAAACCGGCGGAATTTCCGGCAGAAAGCCGATGCACTTTTTTGCTTTTACAGGCTCAGTTTCAATATTATGACCTTCTATTGTTACCGTTCCGCTTGTTGAGGGAATTACACCGCATAAGATATTAAGAGTAGTAGACTTGCCTGCACCGTTGGGACCCAGAAAGCCGAGGATCTCATTGTCATTAATGGTGAAGCTTATGTCCTTTACAGCAGCTTTTCTGCCGTAATATTTGGTCAGATGTTTAATTTCAACCATAAAAATCTCCTTTCCGCTTATATATAAGCAGTTACTCCTATTATCGCAAAATATTTTGTATCAGTAATTAAAAAAATGTAATTATTATATGAACAAGCACCATAAGTTATATATTGCGGAAAATTAGGGGCAAAAAAATATGTAAACTGATAAGATGAGTAGAGGATAACAGAAAGATGTGAGGGTTATGTGAGTGATGTGTGCAAAAAGAAGAAAAGATAATTTCACTTAAATTTATGTATATTAGTAAGTTGTGTGGTGAATATGCACAAAGCAGAAAGGCTAAATATGGTAAATACTACAAAAAAGTATTTTTTTGAGGAATATGTTTGTGTTTTGGGTTGACAAAAAATGTGAAGTAGTATATAATTTTAGATATCAAAGTGCGTATATTGTGTGAGACCTTTGTGAAAAAAGCAAAATACAGTATACGGGTATTTGGCTGTTGCTCAAACTTTGCTGGTGAAAAGCCATGGGACAAGAACACACGGCACTGCAAAGGCGGCAGTCGGCATTTTCTATCAAACCTTAATTAAAATTAACGAGAGGGGAATTTTTCAAATGCAAATGAAAAAAAGCAAAGCATTTCTTGCTGCATTCCTGGCTGCAGCATCTGCATGCACAGCACTGCTGCCATCAGCAGCATCAGCTTGTGACTGCACCAAGTCCACTGATCTGGGCAGCAGAACAAAGGCTGAGGCATATGGCGAAGATTCTTATGCAGCACGTTTCATGTCACTCTATGATGACGTAATTACTAACGGTATTGAGAATGGCTATATGTCAAGCACATCTACAGTAAGCGGCGGTCTGGGCGTTCCTTACCACTCTGTAGAAGAGCTTTGTATTGAAGCTCCTGACTACGGTCATGAAACAACATCTGAAGCAATGTCATACCTGGTATGGGTTGCAGCAATGCGTGATAACATTGTAAATAAAGCTAAGAATGGCGACATTACTGTTAAGGGCACAAAGGACGCTTCTACTGAAGAAGTAGGCGATCTGGCAAAAGCCTGGAAAACAATGGAAGCTGCAATGATCCCGGATGCTCAGGGCAAGATCATGTCAATGAGCGAACTGAGCGCTACATATTCCGATGAGTGGGAGCAGGTTGAAATGTATCCTACTGATATGGATCAGGGCGTAAAGGGTGTTAACCCGATTCACTCTAACTTTACAAGTGCATACGGCAACGACGGCGGTCTTTATCTGATGAACTGGCTGGCTGACGTTGATGACTGGTATGGCTTTGGTGCTGGCACTTCTTCTACATTCAAGCAGAAGGGCGTAAGCGGTGACTTCACAATGATCAACACATTCCAGCGTGGTGAGCAGGAGTCCTGCTGGGAAACTATCCCTCATTCTTCTGTTGAAGAACTGAAGTTCGGTGTTAAGGGCAATGGTATGAAGGCTTTCTTCAATACTGAAACTCAGGTTGCTGCACAGTTTGCATATACAAATGCTCCTGACGCAGAAGACCGTGCTATTCAGGCTGTATACGCAGCAAACCGTTGGGGCGTAGGCGATCAGCAGGTTAACTCCAAGTGGGGCGGAAATCAGTCAATCTCTGCACTTGCTGGTAAGATGGGTGACGAATGCCGTAACAATATGTATGATAAGTACTATATAGATATCGGCGCTCAGAACAAGAACGCTGGCTATGGCTCTTCAAAGGGTAAGCACTACCTGATGAACTGGTACACATCATGGGGCGGTGCTCTTGATGGTACATGGGCATGGCAGATCGGTGCATCACACTGTCACGAATTCTATCAGAACCCGCTGGCAGCTTATGCTCTGATTAATGATAGTCAGCTTAACGCAGGCATGAAGTCTCAGGGTGCAACAGAGGATTACAAGGAATCACTTCAGATGCAGATGGAACTCTATATGTGGCTCATCTCCAAGGATGGTCCTATTGCCGGTGGTTGTACAAACTCCTGGCTCGGCCGTTATGAAAAGTATCCTTCCGGTCACTCCACATTCCACGATATGGCGTATCTGGAACACCCTGTATATGCTGACCCTGGTTCTAACCACTGGATTGGTAACCAGGTATGGGCAGTTCAGCGTCTGGCTGAACTGTATTACCTCGTTAAGACAGGCGAAGGTCCGAAGAGTGATGTAAACATCGGCGGTATGGATCTGGAGCAGTGTCTCGAACTGCTGCTTGACAAGTGGGTAGGCTGGTTCCTGGATAACTCTATCCTTGGTAAGGCTAATGCAACAAAGACATTCAGTGATTACTATGAACCATATGATACTGAAATGACTGAATTTGAGGTTCCGGATCTCTCCAAGGGTGTTACAGATGACGGCGAAAGCTTCCTGATTCCTTCATCTCTGATCTGGGACGGTCAGCCGAATACATGGAATGGCAAGTACACTGAAAACAACAACCTGACTTGCACAATCGTTGGTTATGGTGACGGTGATATCGGATGCGTAGCTTCACTGGCTAATACTTTGATTTACTATTCAAAGGCAAAGGGCATCACAGAGTCTGATCTCGCTGCAGGTGAGGCATCTTATAAGGCTAACCAGGGTACAAAGGGCACCGTAGCTGATTATCCGGCACAGGCTCTGTACCTGGCTAAGGAACTTGTTGACCGTCAGTGGACTAAGGCTCGTGACGATATCGGTCTTTCAATTCAGGATCACAATACTAACCTGCCGAGACTCTGGGAAACTAAGCTCGTTCTTCCTAACGGTACTCGTCAGAATGGTCAGGGCAAGGTTCTCGATGCAGCTCGTTATACAGGTAATATGCCTAACGGTGATACAATCAAGGACGGCGTAGCATTCTATGATATCCGTACAAATTACGATGCTTGCGATATGTATCAGAATGCTAAATCCGAGTATGATTCAAAGGGCAACTGCGATGACTACTACTTCAAGCTCCACAGATTCTGGCACCAGGGCGACGCTTTGATGGCTCTTGGTACAATTGCTGAGCTGTATCCTAATCTGACTCCGGACGGTTCAACTCCTACTGAAGATCTGAAGCTTGACAAGGATTCCATCACTCTCGAAGTTGGCGAAAAGGATACAATCAAGCCTAACAAGGATGGTTGCACATTTGAATCTGCAGATCCTTCTGTTGCAACTGTTGATTCCAACGGTACTGTAACAGGTGTTGCAGGCGGTTCTACAACTATCACTGTAACAGATGCTGACGGCAACAAGGCTACTGTTTCTGTAACAGTTAAGGAAGCTGCAACAACAACAACAACAACAGCAACTACAGGTACATCATTCAACGATCTTATCGGTGATACAAACCTTGATGATAACGTATCCATGATCGACCTGGTATACCTCAATAAGTATAATGCAGGTGTTATTCAGTTCAACGAGCAGCAGATGAGAAATGCTGAATGTATGGCTGATGGCAAAATTGATTCTTCTGACTCCATGGCTCTCATGAAGTTCCTGGTTCACAAGGTAGAATCTCTCCCTGTAAAGGCATAATTGTAAAATTTAATTAGACCTTAATAAATATAAGGCGGTACGAATATTCGTGCCGCCTTTTTATTCTGTGAATCAGTTGTAAAATATTTAAAAACTGCACTTGATTTTTCGACTGGATTGTGGTATACTTAATTTATATGTGTACCGGAAAGAAGGTAATGTCTTGGTTAAAAGTATGACAGGCTTTGGAAGAGCTGCCCTTGCTCTTGAAAATATGGATATCCTTGTGGAAATTCGTTCAGTAAATCATAGATTTCTGGAAATGTCTGTACGTCTGCCTCATGCCTACAGTTATCTTGAGGATAAACTAAAAAAATATGTGCAGCAGCGTGTTTCCAGAGGCAAGATTGATATGAATCTTACAATACAGACCCATGGCACAGATGATCTGGAGGTGGAAGTCAACGGTGAACTGGCTGCTGCCTACATTAATTCGCTTCGAAAGGCGAATGAAAAACTTTCTCTTGAAGATGATCTGACATTGTCCTCTGTTATGCGGTTTTCTGATATCTTTTCCCTGCGAAAACTTCAGCTTGATGAAGATGCTGTGTGGAATTCTGTTCTTCCCGCAGCAGTAGAGGCAGCTGACAGGTTTGTTGCAATGCGTGAAGCCGAAGGCGAAAAGCTTTATACCGATCTGAAGAACAGACTTGATTCACTGAAAAAAATGCTTGCCAAGGTAGAGGAATATGCATCTGAAACCTCAAAGCGTTATTATGACAAACTTTATTCAAAATTATGTGAAATCCTTGCGGAAACTGATATAGAACAGTCAAGAATTACTAC
>JAQXHO010000147.1 GCA_029007315.1 Oscillospiraceae bacterium | reverse complement strand
TGGCATGACCGTCCAGAAGTGAACGAATAGCCTGTACCTGGGGCAATATAAGCCTTCCTTTAGGAGCTGATTCGTCAATGGGCGTCACCAGTACGGCAATGCCGCTTTTTTTCACAAGTCCCTGTGTAAGTGTTTTTTCATTTTGCTCCGTTTTTTTTTCAAGATACAGACTGCATATCATCTCTTTAAGCTTGTCAATACCCTCGCCTGTTTTCGTGCTTACAGAAATTTCATACTTACCGGATCTGTTTATATCATCAGCAAGGTCGCATTTTGTAAATACAGTTATGAACGGAATATTTCTCTCATTAAAAGCATCAGTGAGCGTATTTTCCAGTTCTCCCATTCCCAATGTGCTATCAACTGCAAGCAGTGCAAGGTCTGTTTTCCTCAGAATTTCCTGTGTTTTTTTCATTCTCAGACTGCCCATGCCGGTTTCATCTCCGAAGCCTGCTGTGTCATACAGCATTACTGCGCCTATGGGCAGAAGCTCAATTGCCTTACGTACAGGATCTGTGGTTGTTCCTTCATTTGCTGATACAATGGCAGAATTCTGTCCTGTTATGGCGTTCATAAGGCTTGATTTTCCGGAATTTACTCTTCCGAATATGGCTATCTGTACTCTCTCTGATGAAGGTGTATCATTCATATCAATTCTCTCCAAAAAATCAGAATCTGAAATCTCTGCTTCCTTCCATTATTCTGCTTATATGCTCCCGTGCAGTTTCACGGACTTTTTCAGAAGGAATATTCTCAAGTTCACGTTCTATAAGTGAAATTCCCACTTCTTTTGTTTCCGGCGAAGCATAATCCTCCAGATATTCCATAAGGGTCATGAGGGCATTGGGATGACAGCAATTGCTTATCTGACCGCTTTTGCATAATGACATGAACCTGTCACCTGTTCTGCCCTCTCTGTAACAGGCTGTACAGAAACTGGGAATATATCCAAGATCCATAAGCCATTTTACCACCTCGTCAAGGCTTCTTCTGTCGTTTACATCAAACTGCTCTGAACCGTCGTCAAAGCATTCTCCGGAATCATATCCTCCAACTGAAGTTCTTGAACCGCCGCTTATCTGAGATATTCCAAGGCTCAGAACACGTTCCCTTACCTTGCTGCTCTCTCTTGTGGAAATTATCATTCCTGTATACGGCACAGCTATTCTGATAACAGCACAGATTTTTGAGAATGTATCGTCATCAATTCCGCCGCAGAATGAATCCGGGTCTATTCCTTCAGCCGGTCTTATTCTGGGAACACTTATGGTATGAGGGCCTACTCCGTAAACTGCTTCAAGATGCTCAGCGTGCATCAGAAGTCCCACAAGCTCATAGGCATATCTTTCCAGTCCGAAAAGAACGCCAAGTCCAACATCATCTATACCACCCTCCATCGCTCTGTCCATTGCCTCAGTATGGTATTCATAATCAGATTTTGGGCCTGTAGGGTGAAGCTTTTCATAGCTTTCCCTGTGATATGTTTCCTGGAAAAGAATATATGTGCCTATTCCTGCCTCATGAAGCTTTTTGTAATTTTCCACCGTTGTAGCTGCAATATTCACATTTACACGTCTGATATCGCCGTTTTTATGGTGAATGCTGTATATTGTTTTTATGGATTCAAGTATATACTCAATAGGATTATTTACAGGGTCTTCGCCTGCTTCTATTGCAAGCCGTTTATGCCCCATATTTTCAAGAGCAATTACTTCACGGCGTATCTCCTCCTGAGTAAGCTTCCTTCTGACTATTCCTTTGCTGCTGCGGTGATAGGGACAGTATACGCAGCCGTTTATACAATAATTTGAGAGATAAAGAGGTGCAAACATTACTATTCGTTTGCCGTAGTATTTCTCCTTGATTTCCTTTGCAGCGCCGTACATTTCCTGTATCAGTGCTTTATCACTGCACATAAGAAGCATTGCAGCTTCTCTGTGTGTGATTCCCTTTCCATTTTTTGCCTTTGACAAAATCTCTCTGTGAAGCTCGGTATTATCCTTGTTTTCCTCAGCGCAGCGAAGAGTTTCAAGTATCTCTTCATGGCTTATAAACTCATCTGCTTTATGTGAATATTTATTGTACACTTCAATTACCTCTTATCCGATAATATTTTAGCTTGCGTATCTGCAAGGGCATTAAAATAAACTATAATAAATGCCTGTATTTATTATATCATATTTCTGAAACGGTGTAAAGCAATTCAACAAGCAAAAACACATTAAAAAACAGAGCTGCTGCAATATATCTGCAACAGCTCCTGTCTGTAAATCATACAATTTTATTAAGAAAATACTCGTGCATAAACGGAGTGTCTTCAAGCTCCGGATGAAATGCAAGGGCAAGCTGTTTTCCTTCCTTTGCCGCAACTGCCTTTCCTTCAACTGACGCAAGAATTTCCGCTCTTTCAGAACTTTCAATATAAGGCGCTCTTATGAAGGTCATTGGTATTTCGCCGATTCCTTCAAACAAAGCCTTTGCATGAAAACTTCCAAGCTGTCTTCCGTAGGCATTTCTCTTTGCAGTAATACCCATTGTACCAATATGTACAGTTTCATCTCCGGAAATATGCTCAGCCAGCAGTATCAAGCCTGCACAGGTACCCATAACAGGCATACCGCCCTTGATGAATTCACGTACAGGATTCATCAGATCAAGTTCATTCAGAAGTTTTCCCATAACTGTGCTTTCACCGCCGGGAAGTATGATACCGTCAAAGCTCTTTTCAATATCACGCCTCTGTCTTATTTCAAAGGCTTCAGCACCGCATTCCAGTATTTTTTTCTCATGCTCAATAAATGCTCCCTGCAGTGCCAGTACACCAATTCTCATTATTTTCCTCTTTCTGCCATGAGAAGGCTTATCTCATCTTCGTTGATGCCAACCATTGCTTCGCCCAGATCCTCAGAAAGCTCTGCCAGAAGCTTAGCGTCATTGTAATTTGTTACAGCCTGCACGATAGCTCTTGCTCTCTTTTCAGGATTGCCTGACTTGAATATGCCTGAACCAACAAATACACCCTCTGCACCAAGCTGCATCATAAGTGCTGCGTCTGCCGGTGTTGCTACGCCGCCTGCTGCAAAGTTTACAACAGGAAGTCTGCCGTTTTCATGAACATACTGAACAAGTTCAAAGGGAACTTCAAGAATCTTTGCTTCATTGTAAAGCTCGTCCTCATCCATGGACTGAATCTTTCTGATTGCACTGTTCATCATGCGCATATGACGTACTGCCTGCACAATGTCACCTGTTCCGGGTTCGCCCTTTGTTCTTATCATGGAAGCACCTTCATTTATTCTTCTGAGTGCCTCTCCAAGATCCTTCGCACCGCACACAAAGGGAACATCAAATTTTCTCTTGTTGATGTGCAGCTTGTCATCAGCAGGTGAAAGAACCTCGCTCTCGTCGATATAGTCAATTTCAATTGCCTGAAGAATCTGTGCTTCTGCAAAGTGACCGATTCTGCACTTAGCCATTACAGGAAGGGATACAGCTTCCTGAATGCCCTTTATCATTTTAGGGTCGCTCATTCTGGATACGCCGCCTGCTGCTCTGATATCAGCAGGAATTCTCTCCAGTGCCATTACTGCGCAGGCACCTGCAGCTTCTGCGATTCTTGCCTGTTCCGGTGTGGTAACGTCCATTATTACGCCGCCCTTAAGCATCTGGGCAAGTTCTTTATTAAGTTTGTAACGATTGTTTTCCATAAATTCATTTCTCCTTGCATTATAGATTATTTTATGTTATAATAATACCACACAACCGGCATTATCACAATGCCCGGTTTTATATTATTTTATAAGGTCGGTTTATGATTATGATTACATTGCAGCTTGATTCAGAAAGCAGGGTCCCTCTGTATATGCAGCTTTATAGCTACATAAAAGGCGAAATAGAAAACGGCAGTATTAAAAAAGGTGAAAGGCTTCCTTCAAAAAAATCCCTTTCAGCTCATTTAAAAATAAGCACTGTTACCGTGGAAACTGCATATTCTCAGCTTATGGCTGAGGGATACATTTCCTCAAAGCCTGGAAGCGGTTATTATGCAGAAGGATTTGAAGAAGAAGAAACTGTAGAAAACATACTGAAAAATGAAAGTTTTTGCTCAGAAAATGAACCCATTCTTTACGATTTCAGAACTAACCGCATAGATACATCTGATTTTCCATTTTCTGCATGGGCAAAACTTTCACGTGAAGTTCTTAGCGAAAGAAGCGAGGGGCTTCTGAATGCCTGTCATCCTCAGGGAATAATGCAGCTCAGAACTGCCATTGCAGACTATCTCCGTGATTTTCGTGGAATGAATGTATCTCCTGAACAAATTGTGATAGGTGCAGGAACTGAGTATCTTACAGGTCTTATAATACAGCTTCTGGGAAGAGATAATGCCTACGGCGTTGAAAATCCCGGCTATGGCAAGGTTTATGAAATTTTCAGTGCAAATACATCAAGAGTTTTTCCTGTGCCTATGGACGAAAAAGGCGCCAGCGCTGAATATATTGCAGGTTTTGGTATAAATGTGATACACGTAACTCCTTCACATCATTTTCCTCTCGGTATTGTAATGCCTGTAAGCCGAAGACAGGAACTGCTGAAATGGGCATATTCAAAAGATGACAGGTATATCATCGAAGATGACTATGACAGTGAATTCCGGTATATCGGCAGACCGATTCCGGCACTTCAGAGCATGGATAAAAACAACAGAGTTATTTATATCAACACATTTACAAAAACCATTGCACCATCAATGAGAATAAGTTATATGGTACTACCGATGTCACTGCTTTCAAAATTCAGAAGCAAGCTGGGATTCTATTCCTGTACTGTACCTGTATTCGAACAGCTTACTCTTGCACGGTTCATGGAAAAGGGTCATTTCGAAAGACATATTAACCGCATGAAAAAAATCTACCGTTCAAGGCGTGATATTCTGGTAAAAAAAATCTCCGAGGGCAGACTCGGAGAAATCGTTAGTATTTCCGGATGTGACGCCGGTATGCATATGCTTCTTACAGTCAGCAACGGTATGAAGCAAAATGAACTTGTTTCATCAGCAGCGAAAAACGGTGCAAAAGTTTACAGTTTGTCTGAATATTATTCCTTTCCTGTTGCCGATATTCCGGAAAATACAGTAGTTGCCGGATTTTCAGGCCTTATTGGCCGTGACCTTATTAAAGGCGCCGAAGCACTTGAAAAAGCCTGGCTCTAAAGAAAAAACCGCACAGTCTTTGTGCGGTTTTTCTGTTATTATGTAATGCCAGCTGTTTTCATAGCATACAGTTTTAATATTATAATAGCGTCATCTAAGTTTATAACGTTATTACTATCCATATCAGCGGAATAAAATGCTCTTTCTTCACTGTCAACAGGTGTAATATCATTAAATACAGGCTCAAGTCCTGCACGGGTCATAGCATAGTATTTTAAAGCTATGTAAGCATCTCTGGCATCTGACCTGCCGTCACCGTCAATATCACCCTTATCACCTGGTATTTCCGTTGATTCGGAAGTACTGGTTGTTGTGGTTTCATCAGCGATAACTGTTGTGGTTCCGGTAATCGATGTTACTGATGTAGTTACGTTAATGTCAGATGATGTTGTTGTATCTGTACCGGAAGCTGCAGTGGATTCAGTAGTTGTGGTGGTTGTGGCGGTTGATACAGTATAGGTTGATTCTCCCAGAGCTACGAAGGGAAAACCATATGAAAGTGCATATTTTTCAGCTGCACTGCCTCTCTGCCCTGAAATTTTGAAGTTGGCAACAGGCATATTGACCATATTGCTCGGCATAAATCCAAAGGCATATTCTCCTATATCTGTAACACTTGCAGGAATATTGATACTGCTGAGGGCACAGTTGTAAAATGCACGGGTATCTATTTGTTGTACACCATTGCTTATTTCCGCTACGGCAAGTTTTGTACAGCCTTCAAAAGCAGATTCACCTATATTTATGACGTTATCAGGAATTGAAATATTACGCAGTTCAGTGCAGCCCTTGAACATATTTATCGGAATGCTGTCAAGTCCTCCGCCTATATTAACTGTTTGAATTGACACCGCATCTGAAAAGGCACTCTCTTCAGCATAGATTACATTATCCGGAATAGTGACAGAATTTATTCCTCTGCAGCATGAAAATGCACACTTTGAAATTGTCTTAACAGTATCAGGAATTGTGTATCGCACGTTGCCAAGAGCAGCCGGATAACATATCAGCTTATCCTTATTTATGCTCATAAGAACACCGTTATCAGATACAAAATTTTCATTGCCCGAGGATACTGTAATAGCTTCCAATGACGTACAGCCTGTAAATACCCCTCCGGCAACAGAAGCTACATTTGACGGAATATTTATGCCCGTAAGCTTAACACATCCTGCAAAGGTATTTGCACATATTTCTCTGAGATTTTCGGAAAGTCTGATATTCTCAAGAGAGGTGCATCTTGAAAATGCACTTTCACCGAGAAATTCAACTGAGTCAGTAAGATCAGCATTATTAAGAGATGTACAGCCACTGAAGGCATAGCTGTCGATTTTTATAAGTGAATCCGGAAACACCACAGAAGGCAAAGCCTTACAGCCTCCAAATGCGCTTTTTCCTATCTCAGCAAGTGAAGAGGGCAAAGATATCTTCTCAAGAGAAGTACAGCCTGAGAAAATCTGTGAGGACAGAACTGTTATTTCATTCGGAAGAGTGACTTCAGAAAGCGAAGTACAGCCTAAGAATGCACTTTCTCCTATTTCGTTAATACTATCCGGCAGAGTTATTTCCTGCAAAGCCGAGCATCTTGAAAAGACATACGCACCTAATTTGCTTACAGAAGGCGATATAACAGCACTTTTAAGGGAAACACAGTCTGAAAATGCGCTGCTTCCCACAGATACCACATTTTCCGGAATTGTGATATTATTCAGTTTTGTACAGTTCTGGAACGCAGTATCCGCAATTACTGATACAGTTTCCGGAATTACAAGGCTGTCTGCCTGAAGTCCGCCGGGACATCTTAACAGACATGTACCGTATTTGTCAAGAAGCATTCCATACTCAGAAGAGTACGCGGAATTATCCTCGCTTACATTTATACTCAGCAGATTACTGCACCTTGCAAATGCACCGCTTTCTATTTCCAGTATGCTGCCCGGTACCGTTACAGTTTCAATTGTACTGCAGTTCGTAAATGCTGTACCGGTAATACGCACCACAGGCAGTCCGTCGATCTCAGTCGGTATCACAATCTCGCTTGAAACGTCATCAAGACAGCCTGTTATTGAAACAGTATCAGATTCAACCTGATACAGAAGCACTCCCTCATATATGCCGGCTCCTGCTGAAACGTCTAACGGCATAATAATACTCATACAGCAGCACAATGCAGTTAGTATGCTTGTAATTTTCCCTTTGATTTTCATAAACCCACCTCAATAACAGTTTATAACCTTTCTAAATTGTATTATAGCATATTGAAGCAGAAATGTAAAGCAGTTATTCAATCTTTGCTCTGCTTTTTATCCAAAAAAGGGAAAACCGCAGGATTGTTGCGGATCCTGCGGTATTTGAGTATTGACGATCACTTACTTAAGTCATCATGTATACAGTATAACCTAAAAATATTTTTGAGTCAATGATAAATCATGCAAAAAATATTGCATTTTAAACCATGTTTTTTTCAGTACGCTCTTTTTTTCAATTGCATAACATAAAAATTAAGGCAATACCGCACAAAGACTGTGCGTAAGATGCGCAGTCAGATTTTTTGTCAGATGAAACAAAAAACGCAGCTGATATTTTGTGTATCAGCGAGGCTTTTTGTGAAATATGACGGAAAAGCTGCAAGCAGATTGCGTACAGAGTCGTAAGACGTGCTTTGTGCGGTGTTGCCTTAAATATATCCAAGCGTTTTTAAAAGAAACAGCCACCCTGTAAGCGTAAATGCACTAAGTAACGTGGTAAGCATCACTGTACAGGCAGTTATGGTGCCGTTATGACCGAAATTTTTTGCCATAACAAAACAGCTTCCTGTCGTAGCACTTCCCAGCATTACAAGAATTGCAATTATTTTTTCATCCCGAAATCCCAGCCATACAGCTGCCGGCAGGAACAAGGTACAGAAAAGCACAAGCTTTAACCCGGCAATCCCAAAGGAAAGGAGAATATTGCCTTTTGCGTCATGTAATTTAAATGAAGCTCCTAGTGCTATCAGTGACAGCGGTGTTGCAATATTTGCAAGGTAAGATACTGTTTTTGATAATATTGCAGGCTGAGGAATTTTAATGGTTGCCCATAAAAGACCTATGAAAATACCAACAATAATAGGATTTGTCACCACTTCCTTTAATGTTTTAAGGAATAGTTTCTTTCTGCTTCCTTTCTCTGCAACATCAGGCGATGTTAATGATAAAACTGTAACTGCCACTATATTATATAAAGGTACTGTTGCAATTATCATAGGCGCTGCCATTGCAGATTCACCGTATATGTTATTCACAAATGCCATACCAAGTACAGCTGCACTACTGCGATAAGACGCCTGAATGATTTCGCCGCGTTCTGTTTTATTTTTTTTGAGAAGAGAGAATAAAACAGCTATGATTATGCAGCAGAGAGTTGCTGTAAAACAAAACAGAACAAATTTAACATCCCATATCTCACCAAAATCAGCTGTGGAAAGGTCATTGAATAATAATGCCGGCAAAAGAGCCTTAAAGACAAACTGATTCAGTTTCTTTACAGAATGATCATCAAAAAAACCGGCTTTGCGAAAAAACATTCCAAGCACCATCAGAAGGAACACCGGTACTGTTGCATTAAGACTAAATATCAGATTTTGCATAAAAGAATTCATTTGCTCTACCTTCTTTTTCCGATAATATTCCCGTATGTCATATTTGCATATTCACCGGACTCTTCATGCTTAATTATATCACTATTTTGGAGGTTTTGCAATAATTCAACATCACTTTTTATACTATTAAAAAAGCTTGACTTTATTTACAAAAAGTTTTATAATTGTTATAATAAATATGGTGACGAAAATGCACCCAATGGAGGAAGAATACTATGAAAAAAACTTTTTTTTGGAAAAAAATTGCATCGATTGCTGTCTGCGGATCGCTTCTGATGTCTTCGTCTTCTGCTTTTGCAGTCACTGCTGAGGAAGCAGCTCCCGGTGTTGATGTAAATTTTGCTAAAGCACTGCAGTTATCATTGTATTTTTATGATGCAAATAAGTGCGGAGATGGCATTACAGGCGGAAACCTTGAATGGCGTGGTGACTGCCATGTGGAAGACGCAAAAATTCCGCTGAAACCCATGGGAGAAGATTGCAAGGGCACAAATCTTTCCCAGGAATTTATTGACGAACACCGTGACATTCTCGATCCGGACGGTGATGGTACGATCGACATGACAGGCGGTATGCACGATGCAGGCGACCACGTAAAATTTTGTCTGCCCGGCAGCTATGCGGCATCTACAGTTGGATGGGGTTATTATGAATTCCGTGACGCTTACATAGACGCAGGTCAGCAGTGGCACGTTGAGGACATTCTCCACTGGTTCAATGACTATTATCTGAAATGTACTTATTTTGACGAAAACGGCGATATTCTGGCGTTCTGCTATCAGGTGGGCGAAGGAAATATTGACCATAACTACTGGAATGCCCCGGAACTTCAGAATGAAGGTCTTCTTGACTTTGCAAGACCAGCTTATTTTGCAACAAAAGAAACTCCGGCTTCTGATATGTGTGCAGGCGTTTCCGCTTCTCTGGCAGTAAATTACCTTAACTTTAAGGATACTGAACCGGAATATGCAGAAGAATGCCTTAACGCTGCAATAAAGCTTTATGATTTCGCAGTTGAAACACATTCTGAAATTGAAGGAATGAAGGTTACAAGTCTTGGCTATGACGGTGGCTTCTATACATCAAGCTACGATTATGACGAACTTGCCTGGGCGGCTGTCTGGCTTTATGAATGCACCGGAAAATACGACTATATAAACGATATTATTGCTGTAGACGAATCTGTAACAGGCGATATGGGTGCGCATCCTTATACAGGATATCTGAGAAGAATCATTGCTGATACAGGCAACTGCTGGCAAAATATCTGGGTCCACTGCTGGGATACAGTCTGGGGCGGTGTTTTTGCAAAACTTGCACCTATTACAAATATATCCCGTGACTGGTATATTTTCAGATGGAATCTTGAATACTGGGCAGGCATGAACCCGGCAGATGCAGCAGAAGCTGATTTTGAAGTAAATACAACTTCTCACAAATACTTCGGATCCGATGACGTCATCTGGAACACCACGATTACTGCTGAGGAAATAGCTGATCTTCCCGAGACAGACGGTGCATTTCTTGCAAAAACTCCGGCTGGCTTCTCTATGCTGAACAATTACGGCTCATGCAGATATGATACAGCGGCACAGCTCTGTGCGCTTGTTTATGCAAAGGAAACAGGAGATACAACATTTGCAGAATGGGCAGAGGGACAGATGGAGTACATTATGGGCGATAACCCCATGAACCGTGCATATATAGTAGGTTATTCCGAAAATGCAGCTTCTCATCCTCATCACCGTGCTGCTCATGGTTCTAAAACGCTTAACATGGACGAACCTGCCGACCAGACCCACGTTCTCTGGGGCGCACTTGTAGGCGGTCCTGACGAAACAGATTACCACAGAGATGAAACAAAGGATTATATCTATAATGAGGTTGCTGTAGACTATAATGCAGCATTTACAGGTGCCTGTGCAGGTCTTTATGAGCTTTACGGACGTGATATGGGCAATAAGCCTGTTGAGAATTTCCCTCCTTCAGAAGAAAGCATGAAGGGTAAGATAAGAGAATTCTACATTGAGGGCAGAGTTGTTCAGGAAAATGAAGCTCGTTCCCAGGTTGAAGTAACTGTCTATAATGACTCATTCCTTCCGCCCAGATATATTGATGATATCAAGTGCCGCTATTTCTTTAATGTAAATGAACTGGTGGCGGCCGGTCAATCTGTTGATGATGTTATTGTGGAAATATTCTACGATGAGGAAAATGCCAACACTAACGGCGAATCCTTTGCTACCATTTCAGAACCAGTAAAATGGGATGACAACGGAACATATTATGTTGAGATAAGCTGGAAGGACTGCGTATTCTATGGCAAGAGAACCTTCCACTTCGGCCTTATCGGAGATATGGACGCTAATTACAAAACCAACTGGGATCCAGCAAATGACTACAGCCGTGAAGGACTTGAAATAAGCGAAGATACACTGAAGGTTACTGAACTTATCCCAGTTTATGTTGACGATACACTGGTATTCGGCAAGGAACCTGAAGGCGGTTCAGATGTGCCGGTAGATCCTACAGTTCCCTCCGGAAACAAACTTATCGGCGATTTAAATCTTGACCAGGAAGTTTCTATGGTTGATATTGTTTATATGAATAAATACCTCGCAGATATCATCGTTCTCAATTCTGAGCAGACCGCTAATGCTGAATGTGTCAGTGATGAAAAAATCGATTCATCAGACGCAAATGCTCTTCTGAAATATATGGTAAACAAAATAGATTCACTTCCTATAAGCCTGGAAAACGCATAATAAAAACGCTGCCGTATTGCTGAAATACGGCAGCTGTATTTTTATATAGAATTATTCTAAAGCAAACCGCCGCATAAATCTATGCGACGGTTACTGTTATGTTATTTACTTATCTGCCTTGAATACGGCTCTTACAAAATTGTAAAGATGTGCATGAATGCTGTTATCTCCATGATATCCGCCGTTTACATAATGCCAGATGTGAGGAACACCATTTTCTGTCTACATACTTGTGGAGCTGAACTGCGTCTGCAATGGTAACATCATCGCTCTGGTCAACGTCAGATGCCAGCGCATAAACATTGCTTGAAAAGCCACTCTTCAGACCATTCTTCATTTCACAAACATCAAATATGTTAATCTTTCCGTCGCAGTTTACATCACCGATAGTAAACTTTATCTCAGCAGGTCCTTCAATTTTTGTACCAGCCACAGCACCGATTGCTTCGGCGTATATACTACCATACATAAGCACTCATGTTTCCTACCACGAGACAGTTATAGATATTCTCAGAAACATTAAGTGCATTAGGCCATAAGTCTGCATCGTTATTACTGTCCGTATAAACCTCTGTCATCCAGATTTCTTTGCCGCAGTTTTCAAGTTCCAGATAATCCATCCAAGTTCTCTGAGTTCCGTAAAAATGTGTACCAAAAACATCACAGTTTTCAAATGCCTTGCTGTTATTCATTATCTTTTGATAAAACTTCTTACCGCCGGTATCAGCCGCAGAAACTGATACATTCTGGCTGATCATCGGAATAGATGAGGCAGCAATTGTTGCAACAGCCGTTAATGCAACGAATATCTTTTTTCACATTTTTACTCATCTAATCTCTCCTTTCTGATTCTTGCAAAACAGCCATACTTAAAAAAGCATGGCTGTTTTACATATTTGAGGTTTTATAAATGGGAAGTTTTTTATAATGAACGAAAAAATATTTTTTCGTTTACTATAGTTAAGCAATGCTCCACCAGTCGAATACGATCTCATCACTGAATACAAATGTGAGATCCTTTGTTCCGCTTACATTGTCAATCGGGAATGTTACTTCAGTCATGCTGCCGCCGCCTGGTATTTCAACATAGCCAATTGCTGTGCCGTTTGCACCTCCTGTGCAAACTTTGATTACAGAAGTATTTTTTGCAGACGCTCTCACTGTGATAGATGAAGATCCCTTATCGAAGCTTACGCCTGTTACTCTTGTCCAGTCACCCTTCTTGCCTGTAACAGTTGTATCACTAAGACCATTTACTCTTATACCCTTGGACTGATTCTGCATTGTTTCAGCCTGAACCTTTGTGTATGGAGAAAGTGTTTCAATCTGTGTAACACCCTTCATTGAGCCTGTAGCAGTTACCTTGCCGTCACTTGAAACAGTTGCCTTATCAATATGGGGTGAACGGTAGTTAAAGCCATTTCCGTTGTTTATGCCCATCTTTCTTTCAAGATTACGGCTGTGATAAAGCATATAATAGTTACCCTTGAATTCAACCAGAGAGTGGTGGTTATTACCGCCTCCGTCAAGCCGATATGAAGCAGGGTTCTTAAGCATGATTCCCTGGTATGTGAATGGACCAAGAGGATTCTTGGAAGTCATATATGCGATTTCTGCATTATTAAAGCCATAGGGATTGCCGCCTGTGCTCCAGTTTGTGCAGTAGGAATAATAGTAAGTATCGCCAATTTTTTCAATGCTGGAATCCTCGAAAAGATACGGGGGATTGATGTTTACCGGTGTGCCGACAATTGAGATCATATCGTCACCCAGCTGTACACAGCGGGCAGTATCAGGGTTAGCCTGCTTTCCGTCAGGGACACCGCCGCCGAAATAAAGATAGCCTGTTCCATCATCATCAACAAGAACTGCCGGGTCAAAGAGCCAGTTTACATTGCAGTTAGGCATATTTCTGCTGATGAGTGCCTTGCCGAGAGGATCGGTCCAGGGACCTGTGGGGCTGTCTGCCGTGAGTACGCCGATACCGCCTGCACTGTCTGCAAAATAGAGGAAGAATTTGTCCTTACCGTTTATTGTTTTCCAGCAAGCGTCCGGTGCCCATGAATAACCAGCCCACTTTGCAGGACCTGTGCTGTTTCTGCCTGCTACAGGAATTGCACCGTGATCTGTCCAGTTTACAAGATCTGCTGAGGAATGGCAGTTGATTGTCTGAACATTGTATGTGTTTTCCTGCATATTTCCGCTGCTGTCATACTCGAATGCGTCGTTTGTTGTGTAAACATACAGACGATCTTTGTATACCATAAATCCGGGGTCAGCGCCGAAACGCTGTGTATAGAGAACGTTGTTTTCTCCGTCATTCTTCCATGAAGAAGCAACATTTACTGATGCAAAGATCTTTTCCATTGCTTCCTTGTCAACTACCTTCTCAGCTACCGGGAATTCAGTAATAATTCTTGCAATATACTGCTGGAGAAGTTTGAGGTCTGTAGTATCAACAACTCCGCTCTGGTCAACGTCAGCTGCCTTCTTTGTGCTGTTGTCAGCGAAACCGCTCTTTACGCCGCCCTTTGCTTCTGCAAGGTCAAGGATATTGATTTTGCCGTCACCATTTACATCACCAAGAATAACTTCCTTAGGAGGCTCAACAGGGTCAGGACCAAGAATGCCTGTTCCTGCAACAGCGCCGATTGCTTCGTCGATGTAGAAATTGTTTGTGGTTTCTGCTGTTTCAACATAAAGTTTCATGTTGGAAGCGTCAGCAGGGATAAGGTAATTTGTGTTTGCAAGCTGTACCCAGTTGCCCTTAACGCCTGTTGCCTCTGCAATTGTGGCATACTGT
>JAQXHO010000146.1 GCA_029007315.1 Oscillospiraceae bacterium | reverse complement strand
AGTGTTTCCAGAACTTCTGTTACAGCCTGGATAAATTCCGGCTCGCCTGCATTTCTCTTCTTTACTGTTTCCAGCAGGTCGATAAGATACTGATTCTTCAGATTCATTTTAAATTACTCCTTACATCAAATTTTAGTGCTGTTACGCACCTTACATTAAATTATAAATCATACCGCAATGCACAGCAAAAAAGGCGCAGAAAACCGAAGTATCCATAGGACACTTCCAATAATCTGACGCCTTTGTCATTACTATTCATTTTCAGTACGTTTATTATTATACAACGTTTTGTTTTATTTGTCAATACTTTTTTTAAAAATTCCCGGATTTTTTTTCCGGCTGATTTTCTTCCCGTAGGAAATCGTCTGTCTTAGGGCAGATTCTTTATCGACGCCTGCAAGTCTTAATTTGTGGGCATAGGATAATATTTCTGAAAAATTTTTATCCGGCACAAATCCTGAATCAATAAGATCCTTTCCTGTAACATATGGCTCTGCCATGATACGGTTAAATTCCTCCAGTCTTTCAAAAAGAAATTTCTCATAATCATTATCATTCCCGGGCTTTTTTCTTCCTTTGTCGTCTGCAATTGCCAGATATATCAGATCAGCAGGGCATACAGACCTGTCGAACATTTTGTTTGTGGATTTAACCGAAGCTTCCGCAGCTGCGAGAATATTAGGCTTCATATGAAGTTCCGCCATATTGAGAACATAGCGGACAAGTTTTTTTTCACCTGTAATACGTCTGAGAAATTCTCTTATTAAAGGAATTCCCTTCGTTTCATGGTCGTATGAGTGAATCACGCCATTTACTTCCGTCGTGCTGACTGCTTTTCCGAAATCATGAACCAGAGCTGACATCATAAATCCGTAAGGGTATGAAACCTTTTCTCTTAATTTTGCAGCTTCATCAAGAACCATCATTGTGTGATTCCATACGTCACCTTCCATGTGATAGCGGCTGTTCTGAGGAACTCCAATAATATTTTGCACTTCCGGGAACCATACCGAAAGCTGATTCATTTCTCTCAGAACTTCAAAAAATACAGAGGGTTTTTCCGCCCTTAAAAGTGCTTTCATAAGCTCCGCTTCAATGCGTTCCTTGGATAGTGTGCTTATATCAATATTTCTGCATATTTCCATGGTTTCTTCTGCAATGCAGAAATCAAATCTTGCCGCAAACTGGGCGGCTCTCAGAACTCTCAGAGGATCCTCCGGAAAGGTTTTTTCCTTCACATGACGTATTATTTTATGCTCAATGTCACTCATACCGCCGAAATGGTCAGTTATCTCTCCTGTGAGAATATTTTCCATAAGGGCATTTATGGTAAAATCACGCCGCTTCGCCGCCTTTTCCGTTCCGATAAACGGGTCAGCTGTTATATCAAAATCACGGTGGCCCTTGCCGGTTGCTGTTTCTCTTCTGGGCAGTGCTATATCGAGTCCGCTGCCTTTTATGCCGTATATCCCAAAACTTTCGCCGATCTCCATCCGGCTTCCAAGGCTGTCAAGTATATCTTCAAGAACCCCTGCAGAAACGCCATGCACCTCAATGTCAATATCCTTGCATTCACGTCCCATAATTTTATCCCGGACACAGCCGCCTACAAAAAAGGCAGTTCCGCCCTTTTCTGCTGTAAGCTCCGCAAGTCTGACAGCCATTTCCATATCATTCATCGATGATCCACCGCCAGGGCATATTCTTCCAGTATTCTCCTGCATAATCAATTCCCACACGAACATCAGTTCTCAGCTTCGGGCAAAAGCCGTCGTCCTCTATCCAGATATCCTCACTGCCGGCAAAGCTTTTTCCGTTGAAGCTTTTATCTATCTGAAGATATTTCGTAAGCTTTGCAGGTCCTTTATGGATTTCTCCTGCACGGATAAGCACACCCTGAGGCTGTTCCTTTTCACCTGTGATAACATTCATGAGCCAGTGCATTCCGTAGCAAAGATATACATATATTACGCCGCTTTCACGGTAAAGAAGCTCGGTTCGGGGCGTTCTGCCCTTTGAAGCATGACAGGCAAGGTCTTCCTCTCCACGGTAAGCCTCGGTTTCCGCAATACGTTCCTTCAGAAGAGTTCCGTCAGACAGTCTGCGGACAATGATCTTTCCCGCAAGATCGGGTGCCACATCAAGACAGTCACGGTGAAAAAATTCCTCGGTAATGCGACGGCTCATGCGTTATTCTCCTTTCTGAATGATGATACATCAGCAGGCGGCGTTACATAAACCGTGTGCTGATTTGAGAATATCACCTTTCCCGGCTTTGCACCCACCGGCTTTTTTACAAACTTCACAAGACAGTAATCAACAGGCACCTGTGCCGAGGTCTGTGCCTTGCTGTGATATGCCGCAAGCTGCGCAGCTTCCAGGACAGTATTCATGGGAACTTCATCGCCCAGTGAAGATATTATTACATGAGAACCGGGAATATTCTGGGTATGGAGCCAGATGTCCAGCTTCTCTGCGTCTTTGAGAGTGAGTTTGTCATTCTGCTTGTTGTTTCTTCCCACGAATATTTCATAGCCGTCAGATGAAACATACTCAATTGGCGGCAGGGATTTAGGCGCTTTGCCTTTTAGCCTTGAGGAACGGATATATCCCTGCTCCGCAAGCTCAAGCCTCAGCTGTTCAAGGTCGTTTTCAGTTTCAGCACGGGTGAGAACGTCAAGGACGCTGTCAAGATATGCAAGCTCCTCACGTCCTGATTCTATCTGCTGTGCAAGAACTTTTTCCGCAGTACAAGCCTTTTTGTATGCGCTGTAGTAACGCTGTGCATTCTGAGGAGGAGTAAGCCTTGGATCAAGGGCAATGGTCACCACGGGACATTCCGGTTCATAGAAATCCTCTAAAACAGCCTCGCTGTCGCCTTTTTTAATGCGGTAGAGATTTGCAGAAATAAGATCTGCCTTTCTTCTCAGCTCGTCCTTTTCCCTGCACTGCATAAGTTCCTCTGTCTGAGAGGATATTCTCCTGCTGATACGCTCTGAACGCTGCACAAGAAGTCTGAAAAGATCATTCGCCCTTTGTTTCATTCTTGCGGCTCTGTCTCTCTGAGAATAAAAGCTGTCAAGAAGTGTGCAGGCTGAGGGCATTTCACGGGTTATCATAAGGGTTCCGTACTGATTAAGCGGAATGAATGAAAAATCTTTAAGCTGTCCTTCTTTTGTTGCGGCAATTGTAAAATGACAATTGCCCTCTGTAAGCATTGCTTTAGTACGGTTTACCGCAAAACACAGCCTGTCATAGGTATCCTCATTCATGGTTTCCGTGCGGCAGTCTGCACCTCTGCCGGCATAAAATGCCCATTCCCGTACAAGCACCGGAGATACACCCTCCAGTATTCCCAGCAGAACCTTCGGCAGTGAACCTGCATTTGAATGAAGCGCATCTCTCAGTTCCGCATCTGTGCATTCGAGGAAATTCAGCCTTTCATCTCTGGGCGGAAGTTCATAGGGCATTCCAGGAAGAACAAGCCTTTTACTGGACATTTCAGCGTCAACACGCTTAATGCTGTCAATTATCTTATTATTTTCATCTATGAGAATAAGGTTTGAGTATCTGCCCATTATTTCGCAGGCAAGGGTAAGATTTACCACATCACCCAGTTCATTTATGCAGGAGAAGTTAAAGTACAAAACACGTTCAAGTCCGTCCTGTCTTATGGAAAGAAGCTTTCCGCTGCCGAGGCGTTTTCTCAGAAGCATACAGAACATGGGCGGTACCTTTGGATTTTCCACCTGCACATCTGTCAAATGAACCCTTGCACGGTCAGCAGATGCGGAAATAAGCACCTTGTATCCGCCGTCACGTGTTCTCAAAGACAAAATTATTTCTTCTCTTGCAGGCTGATGAACCTTTTCCACCCTTGCACCAATAAGGCATTCCATTTCTTTTTTTACTGCATATAAAAATGCTCCGTCAAGTGCCAATTATTTTACCTCATTTCTGTACTGTAATATTTCAAAGGAGATCTCCGTATGAAGTTCATTCAAAGCTTCAAGTCGGCTTTGCTCCTGTCTGCCGGTTTTGTAATAATAGGGCGTCATTGCAAAGAGATTCTGTATATCCTCAGCATTTCCGAGAGATATTTCATAGTCCACGTTTTCTTTTCCCATAAACTCAAACCCTTCAAGGGCATAATCCCGCACCTCATTTTCATAGGGCGTATCATAAACAGCCTTTTTCAGACCCCAGAGGTGTTTTCTTCCCGGTATAACAAGGATCATTTTTCCCTCGGGCTTCAGCACTCGTCTGAATTCCTCTCCGCAATAGGGTGCAAAAAGGGACATAAGCACATCACAGCTTTTTTGAGCTACAGGCAGATGAAATACACTTCCCACGGCAAATTCTGCTCCTTTACAGTATTTTGCCGCTGCGTCAACTGCACATTTTGAAATATCCGCACCGTAAATTTCCGGTGCTTTTCCATTTTCCGAAAGAGCTTCATAAACGTTTTTTGTGTAATACCCTTCACCGCAGCCTGCGTCAAAAAGCACGCCGTTCTGAGGAAAAACTGAAGACACAGCTTCGCATAGCCTGTCGCTCATGGGTTTGTAATATCCCTTTCCGAGAAAATTCCGCCGTGCCTTTACCATAAGGGAATTATCTCCGGGATCCCTGGTTCTCTTGCGGCTTACAGGCAGAAGGTTTACATAGCCGCTTTTCGCAAGATCAAAGCTGTGATTCTTTTTACAGACAAGGCTTCTGCCGTTTACGGAAAGCCTTTCACCGCATACAGGGCAGATCCATATACTCATACAGATTTTCCTCCGAATGAATATTTTACAGGATCTCCGCTGTCGCCGCATATTATCTCCGTTTCCGGGAATGCTGACCTGAGTTTTTCTGCCAACAGCTCCACTGCTATCCTTTCCGTATGATAATGACCGCAGTCAAAGAGAGATAGTCCCTTATTTTTCGCAGTTATCCAGCAGTCATGCTTTATGTCGCCTGTTATGAGAGCGTCGCAGTTCTGCTCTGCAATTCCCTCCAGGAATGAACCTCCGCTTCCGCTGCAAAGAGCAATTCTTCTGATATTCCTGCCACTGTCACAATAGCGTAAAACACTACATCCGAATGCTTCTCTGAGTATCTGAGCCATTTCCTCTGCACTGAATGACCTTTCGCTTTCTGCTATCCAGCCGAATCCGCTGCCGCAGAGAGAATCTTTTATCTCACCAAGGGAAAGTCTTTCCTTTAGCATATCGTAGAGTGCTGCATTTATACCCTCTGCCGCAGTATCAAGAGGAGTATGGACGCATATTGCCGCAATATTCCTTTCTGCAAGCTTCCAAACAGGATCTGAAGGTCTGAGGCTTTTAAGCGGCGAAAATATTACCGGATGATGAGATATCATCAGATCAGCACCGAATTTTTCAGCCTCACTGACAGCTTCATTTGAAATGTCAAGGCATATATATATTCTGCGGACAGGCATATTCATATCTCCTGCAAGAAGTCCGCTGTTATCCCATTTTTCCTGAGTGCAGAAGGGCGCCATTATGTCAATTTCCCTGTAAATATTTTCAACTGTTATCATTTTCTTCGCCTCCGATTTTCTGTAACAATTCCAGCAAAAGTCTTTTATAAAAATCAGCACCGGTATGTTCTGCCGTTTCCAGCTGATGCGAAAGCTTTGCAAGCTGTGACGCTCTGAACCTTCCGTATGCCCGTGCTGCTTCATCATTCCAGTCGTGAACGCCCAGTTCCTGTTCAAACTCCGAAAGGATATGTTCCTTTCCGTCAAATTCCGCTGCAATCACCGTATAAAAGAAACGTCCCTCCACTGCAATTTTCTCGCATATTATACCAAATCCATTACTGCAAAGCCATTTTCTGAGAAAAGGGATCTTGGACATGGGCTGAAGTATCAGTTTTACACCGTTTTTTATCCAGCCGCATTCCTCTAAAATATGTGCTATGGTTTCTCCGCCCATGCCGGCAATCACTACATCACTTACACCCTCGGAGGGTATATTTTCAAGTCCGTCGGACAGTACAAGCTCTGCCCTGTCAAGAAGTCCTGCCTGCATGAGAGTACGTTTCGCCGCATTAATCGGACCTTCCGCTATATCGGAGGCTATGACCTTTCTGCATTTTCCCTGTTTCAAAAGTTCCACCGCAAGATAGGCATGGTCCGTTCCCACATCGCAGGCAATGCCCTTTCCCGAAACCATTTCTGCGCACAGGGCAAGTCGTTTTGTAAGCATTCTGTATTTCACCTCTCTGTAAAACAACAGGCGGCTGTCATCAGACAGCCGCCCAAGCTCAAATCATATAAAGATTTACGCTTCTGCAAAGGCTTATGCTTCCTTTGATGCGATCTCCTGATTCAGCTTTTCAAGAAGCGCATTGCAGTCAACTCCGTGTACCATACAAGCTTCCTCTACAGTTTCGCCTCTTGATGCAGGACAGCCCAGGCAGTGCATTCCGATCTCCATAAAAAGCGGTGCAGTTTCCGGAGCAATATCAAGAATATCTCCGATAATAGTGTCCTTTGTAATTGTAACAGCCATCTTTTTCTCCTCCTGTTTTCAATGAATATTTATGCAAGACAAGGCACAGCTTTCGCTATGCCCCGTCCCATTTCTTTGTTTTATTCAGCCTTCATCTTAGCAAAGCACTCGCTGCAGTATACTGCACGGTCTTCTCTCGGCTGGAACGGAACCTTTGCTTCTCCGCCGCATGATGCACAGGTAGCAATGAACATCTCACGTTCCGGCTTAGGAGCAGAACCCTTCTTTGCGTCACGGCAAGCCTTGCAGCGCTTTGGTTCATTTACGAAGCCTTTTTCAGCGTAAAATTCCTGTTCACCGGCTGTGAAAACGAATTCCTCTCCACAATCCTTGCATACTAAAGTCTTATCCTCGTACATAGTGACCTTTCCTTTCTGAATTTCCCTCACGGAAAATTCCGCTGCTGCGTCATAACAGCAGCTTAGCATGAATTATTGGACCGGGAACGGATTCACACCGACACCGGGCGCTTTGCGCCTTGCTCTTCTGATTAAGCTACCGGACCGTTTTTATATTACATAGACTTTCTCCGCAGCTTGCGGCGAATTCTTTGCATTGCGTTATCAACCGACTTCAAGGAAATACCGAGATGTTTTGCAATTTCCGCATAATCGGAACCGCCCATAAACAAAATGCAGATCTGGTATTCAAGATTTGACAGCTGTGAGATCATATCCTGCCAGAACACTGACCATTCCTCACGCTGCAAAACAATCGAGTCAGGCAGTGCCTCATTATCCTCCACTTCAAAAACAGATTCGCTCATATCTCCAACAGGAGTCGGAACACTGCTGCTGCTTCGAATTGCCGACAGCATTCTATTAGTGATACAGATTCCCGCATAAGTGGAAAATTTAACATTCCTCTCTTTATCAAATCCGGCAACTGCTGACAGCAGACCCAAAAAGCCTTCCTGAGCCAGATCGTCAGCCTCAACAGCGCCGCAGAACTGTGACGCTTTCCATTTGATAAGCTTTGTAAATCTTGCGATCAAAACATACATTGCTTCAGAATCGTTCTCTGCAATTACTGCAAGTTCCTCATCTGTGCAACTCTCAAGCTCCGGATTTTTCAAGTCTATACTCCCTGTTTTTGCCAATTCTATTAAGTCTGTACCTTCTCATTATATCCAAAAAACTATTTCTTGTCAATATAATTCCACAAAAAATAAAATCTATCCAAGAAATACAGCAATTCAGACAGTTTTTATATATATTTTTCTGTAATAATGCACATAGATTAGTAAAAATCTTCTTTTGAAGGATATCCACTGTTAAGAGAATCAGAAAGAGCCGCCGCAGATCTGTTTCCTGCAGCAGCTCTTATTTACATCTTATCTTTCGTCAAGAATTTTGAATATGGTTTCCCATTCATCATCATTGAGAAGCGGTTCCTTGGGTACAGAAGACTTCTCCTTTGCAGCCGGAGTTGCTTCGGGAGTGCTTACCTTCACCTCTGGAGTCTTGGGCTGTACAGCTTCCGCCTGCTTTTCTTCCTTTGCAGGCTCTTCCTCTGCCTTTGCTTCGACAGGCGCTTCTGTATCGCCAAATCCTGTAGCAATTACAGTGATTGTCATCTCATCGTGCATATCAGACTTGAATGCTGTACCAAAGATGGACTCAACATTGTCAGCAGCCTTTTCTGTAATAAGCTTTGTTGCTGCGTCTACATCGGAGGACAGAACATCTTCGCTCATTGTTATGTTAATAAGCAGACGCTTTGCACCTGCAATAGATGTTTCAAGCAGCGGACTTGCAATAACCTCTGCTGCTGCAGCCTTTGCCTTGTCCTTGCCGGAGCCGTGACCGATAGCCATGTGGGCATAGCCTGCGCCACGCATAATGGTTGTGATATCTGCAAAGTCAAGGTTGATATAGCCTTCCTCAACAATAAGGTCGGAAATGCTGCGGACACCCTTTTCCAGGATCTCATCTGCACGGGCAAAGGATTCACGCATTGTAAGCGGCTTGTCGTCGCCCTCAAGAAGCTTTTCATTAGGAATCACAATAAGAGAATCCACATACTTTTTCAGTTCTTCGATACCCTTTTCAGCCTGAACCATTTTCTGTTCACGCTCAAAGGCAAAAGGCTTTGTTACAACAGCCACAGTCAGAATACCTGCGTCCTTGGCAATACGTGCCACAACAGGAGCAGCACCTGTACCTGTTCCGCCGCCCATACCTGCAGTTATGAATACCATATCGGCACCTCTCAGTGCTGATTCGATTTCCTCTGCATTTTCTTCTGCGCTGGCTGCACCTACTTCAGGCTTATTGCCTGCACCTCTGCCTCTTGTCAGCTTTGCGCCGATCTGAATTCTTGTGCTTGCCTTTGAATTATTCAAAGCCTTTGCATCTGTATTTACTGCAATATACTCAATATTCTGAACACCTGACTGGACCATACAGTTCAAAGCATTTCCGCCGGCACCGCCAACGCCTACTACCTTGATACATACATCCGGTTCAAACGCATCTTCGTAAATGAAATCAGTCATTATTTTGCTTCCTCCTATAATCTTGCAGATACGCATTTATGCTGCATATCATGCTTTCTATCGTTTACATATAAATACACGTTATATTTTAACACACTTCAAAGCATATTTCAAGTCATTTTCGAAAATTTTTTCTTTTTTCGTCAGATTTTATTATTATCAGCCGTTATTCGCCTCTGCAGATGTCTGTGTGACTGTAGTTTCTGCGTCATCTCCGGCGTCAGATGAGGTCGTGGTATTCGCAGAGGTTATCTGATTTGCAAGTTCCACCGACGCTTTGTCACGGAAGGAACACTGATTATTTCCTACCATTGTAAGATATCCCTTTTTGTCAGCGCCGAGCCTTGATATAACTGCTTCTGCAAGAGTTATCTTGTAGGGTATCTCATTCCAGTTGCCCATGGAAAATTCTATCCTGTTATCAAAAACAACCTCGATATTGTACTTGTCCGACATATCTATTGAGGTTATGGGAAAATCAAGTTCATTTTCCATTACCTTTGTAAATTCTTCAAATATATAATCCTTCATCTCATCAGATGATTTGGTGTGAAGTCCCGGTGTAAGGACTGTAGGATTAAAGCCGTAAACTATAGGCAGCCCTTCCTTTGCGTCGGTGCTGTTTGCAATGATCTTTCCGCTTTCGCTTGTCATTAAGATTCCGTTGTCAAAGTATATGCTGTAGGATTCACGGCAAGCCTTAACATCAATGATTATGGCGTCGGGATATTTTTTTGACACATCAGCAGATTCAATATATATAAGCTCTGATTCAATTTCCTTCCCGAGCTTTTTGGAATCAAGTCTTAGCAGATTATCTCCTCTGCTTGCACCGCTTGCCTTAGCTATCTCAGCCGCTGAATACTGCGGAGCCGTTCCGGTCACTTTTATTGATGTAACATTAAAAAACACCGTCATAGAAAGTGATATTCCAAGACAGGCAGTCAGCAGCAGCACTGTAAATATATATACAGGCATAAGACGTCTGCGCCTCCGCATTCTTTTGGCATTCTGATAGCCTGTACGGATGGTTGTCTTTTCAACATCGTGCATTGCCATAGCCGTCCTCCTTAATTATCGTCATTAAGGACACATCCGCAAACACCGCACCATATGCGGATGTGTCCTTACCTTTTCCATTATGAAATACGCCTGATATCTGCTCCTGCGCCTTTCAGGACTTTTTCTATCTCCTCATACCCACGGTCAATATGGTGGATCTGTCTGATCTCTGTGATACCCTCCGCTGCAAGCCCTGCAATCACAAGAGCAGCTCCACCACGAAGATCTGTAGCAGCAGCATGAGCGCCGTAAAGCTTCTTAACACCGCTGACCACCGCAGTTCGTCCGGAAACACATATCTCTGCACCCATCTGGATAAGTCCGTCAACATGACGATACCGGCTTTCGAAGATATTTTCCTCAAATACAGTTATCCCGTCGGCAAGGGTCATAATGGACATTATGATCGCCTGAACGTCTGTGGGAAAACCGGGATGAGGCATCGTCCTGAGTCTTGAAACGGATCTCAGCCTTTTCGGACTCCTCAGATAAATGAAATCCTCTGATCTGTCAATACGGCAGCCTGCCTGTTCAAGCACCGGCAGAACATTTTCCATATGTGCATTTTTAACGCCGCTGAGTTTGATCGTTCCGCCTGTTATTGCAGCTGCGGACAAATAGGTAACGCCTGCTATACGGTCGGGCATTATTCTGTGAATGCATCCGTGAAGTTCCTTTGTGCCTTTTATGCGGAGAGTGCTTTCTCCGTCGCCCTTTATATGAGCTCCGCATTTTCTCAGAAAGTCTGCAAGATCGCATATTTCCGGTTCCCGTGCCGCATTGCAGATAACCGTTTCGCCTTTAGCAAGAACCGCTGCCAGCATAATATTTTCCGTAGCGCCCACGGAGGGAAATTTCAAATGAATGCAGCAGCCGCAAAGACCTTCCGGCGCACTGCAGTCAAGTCTGCCTTCATGCCGTCTGATTTTGGCGCCCATGCGTTTAAGTGCGTCAAGATGAAGATCAATGGGGCGTGGTCCAAGCTCACAGCCGCCGGGATAATAAACCTGACAGGAGCCGGTTCTTCCCAGAAGGGCTCCAAGAAAAACTATGGACGACCGCATTTCCTGCATAAGAGTTTCCGGTATTTCGCTTAAATTTATGCTGTCTGCGCATACTGAAACAGTATGCCCCTTCATATTGCATCGGCAGCCGATATTGGTGAGTATTCTGCAGGCTGAAAAAACATCTGTAAGTCTGGGACAGTTTTCAAAAAACGTTTCGCCTTTGCATAATACTGACGCTGCCAGCAGCGGCAGTGCGCTGTTTTTTGCACCAGGAAGGGATATCTCACCCTCAAGTGCAGTTCCGCCTCTTATCACGAGCTTCTGCATCTGCATCACCTCTTGTTTTTTCCATGCTATGCAGAAGCCTTATATTTTGTGATTATTCTCTGTCCTTTTCTTTTTTTGTATCCTGTCCTTCGGGCTGTTCGTTTTCCTTATCAGGCAAAAATTTCGGAACACAGGACATTACGCCTTCCTTTGCCTTTGCAACAGCACTTTTGAACGTAAGCTTTTCCTTTTCCTTAGCAGGTTCTGAAGGCGCTTTCTTTGCGGCATTTCTCTCTTCGCTCATTTTGTAAAGGCTCTCTGCCACCTCCCATATTCTGTCCGGCGTATCCTTTATCTGTAAGGAAGCCGCCTTTGCGGACATCTGAGCAAGCCTCTGAGGTTCATCATAAAGCTTTTTAACATGGCGGAGCATACCTTCTATGCTCACATTCTTCTGTTCAATTACTATTGCCGCACCGGCTTTGCCAAGGACATTTGCATTATGGAACTGATGATTTCCTGCAACAATTGGCGACGGAATAAGGATAGACGCCTTGCCGGCTGCTTCAAGCTCTGCAAGGGTGCTTGCACCTGCACGGCATATTACAAGATCCGCAGCCGCAAGACAGGTGTCCATATCATTTATGTACTCCGTAATTCTCAGCCGCTTGCTGCGCATTGGAATACCTGCAGCCGCCATGGACTGCGGAAATGTATCTCTTCCCATGCCGCCGTATCCGTGTATATGATTTATTTTCAGACCCTTGCTGACTGTCCAGCGGATCATATTCTCCATTACCTCGTTTATGCAGCCTGCACCAAGACTTCCGCCGAAGGAGAGAATGCACATACTGTCATCAAAGCCAAGCTCCCTGCGGGCTTCCTCCTTTGATTTAAGAGAAATTCCTGTCCGGACCGGAAGACCTGTAATTGTATATGGGCAGTCAAATTCCATATAGTCAAGAGCTTCCTTCACTGTGAGCATTACATGGTCCACCTTCTGGGAAAGCATCTTGTTTGTGATTCCCGGAAAGGCATTCTGCTCATGTACGGCACAGGGTACGCCCATTTTCGCTGCCATGCGTATAACGGGACCGGATACATATCCGCCTGTACCTATTGCAATATCCGGTGCAAAGTCTTCAACTATCTGTCTTGCACGTTTTCCGGATTTGGCAAGATAATACACAGCCTTTGCGTTTCTCTTTATATTCTGAAATGATATTTTTCTCTGGAATCCTGCAACCTCAATGGTTGTCAGCTGATATCCGGACTGAGGCACAAGTCGGGCTTCCATTCCGTCGGGAGTTCCGGCAAAAAGGAATTCTGCATCAGGGTCATGCGCCTGAATGATCGAAGCAATAGCCAGAGCCGGATTTATATGTCCGCCTGTACCGCCGCCTGCTAATAATACTTTCATCTATGTCCTCCTAATAGATCATGCTTCTGCTGTTTCTGCTTCACTCTTCTTTTTCCGCCCTGACGTATATGAAGGCGATTTATATCTCGTTCGTGAAATATTCATTACAACGCCCATTTCCGCCAGCTGAAGGATCAGCGCCGTTCCTCCGTAACTGAAGAAGGGCAGGCTGATACCCGTATTAGGAACAAGATTGCTTACAACAGCAATATTCAGGAAAGCCTGAAGTCCTATGTGCATTGTAAAGCCCACTGCGAGGAGCATTCCGAACTTATCCGTTGCCTGTGATGCAATACGAAAGCCTCTGAATACCAGAAGAGCAAAAAGCAGCACCACTGTCAGAGCACCTGCAAATCCAAGCTCTTCGCATACAATTGAAAATACGAAGTCATTCTTTGTTTCGGGAAGATACAGGAACTTCTGTCTTGATTCACCAAGTCCCAGTCCAAAAAGTCCTCCGGAACCAATGGCAATAAGGGACTGACAGGTCTGCCATGTTCCGCCCTGACTGTCAGAAAATGGATCCAGCCATGACTGAAGTCTTACCTGGATATAGTCATAACCCTCGAAAACTGAAAGGAACAGCACAATTGCCAGCACCGCAGCAACTCCTACCAGTATCAGAATAAGAAAATGACGTGGTCTTGCACCGCCTACCCAGATAAGGGTCATGCCGATAAGACCTATCAGAATGGTACACGAAAGATGAGGCTCCAGCATCAGAAGGAATGCTACTATTCCCATTGCCACCAGATACGGCAGTATTCCTGTACGGAATTTCTGCATCTGACCGTAATTCATTTCAATCAGATATGAAAAGAATATAACCAGACCGATCTTCATCAGCTCTGAAGGCTGAAAGTTGAAGCTTCCGATAACAAGCCATCTCTGAGCGCCGCCTGCACTTGTACCTGCAATCAGTACAATGATAAGCAGAATCACCGGTACTACATAGCTTCCTATAGCAATTAAAGGCGTCCGGTAGATACGGTAATCCACGACGGAAAGAACAAACATCAAAATAAGTCCTACTGCGCCGGATTTTATCTGTTCCTCGGCATAATATGTTCCGTCATATCCTTCGGCTATTGCCCATGCGTAGCTTGCGGAGAACATCATTATTATGCCCATAACAAGAAGAGCAAGAACTGTCAGAAAGAATGGTACATCAACCTCGCCGTAACGCATACCCTTCTGAACAAAGGGAAATCTTAGGCTCAGACGTTCCTTCTTTTTTCCTGTGGCAAGAGCCATATGAAACCTCCTTATTTTTCAGCGATTTACCGGAAAAGCACCAGCAGAACGCCGGGTATTCCCACGATCAGACTGAAAAGCGAAAACGTAATTACGATCTTATATTCACTGAAACCGCTCATTTCAAAATGATGATGTATCGGCGTCATTTTAAAAATTCTTCTGCCTTCGCCGTATTTCTTCTTTGTATACTTGAAATATGATACCTGAATGACTACAGACAGAGCTTCTATAATATAAACAAGCGCCAGCAGAACAAGCACAAGATGACGGTGAGTCACAAGTCCTGCCGCAGTTACAGCCGCACCTAAGAACATTGAGCCGGTATCACCCATAAAGCATTTTGCAGGATGAAAATTCCACACAAGAAATCCCAGACAGCCGCCTGCTATGCTAATGGTGAAAAGAGTCATTTCCGCATTTGAAAGAAGTACGAATACAACCGTATAAAGAAGCATATTCACCATTGTTACAGTTCCGCAGAGTCCGTCGATTCCGTCTGTGAGATTTACTGCATTTGTTAGATACAGAATAACAACGATCATAAGAGGATAGTAAAACCAGCCTATGTCAAAGCTTACAAATTCAAGATCTATGCTTGTGTCAGTATCGCCAAGATAACGCATTGTGAAAAGCCATGCTGCTGCTATCACTATCTGAATAACGATTTTCTGCATTGGTGAAAGTCCGTCGTTTTTTTTGCGGGCAACCTTTGTAAAATCGTCAATAAATCCCATTACTCCAAAAAGGATGCAGAATACAATGCAGCTAAACAGTCTGAGCGCTGCCTTTGAAGCAAATACGGATTCATCGCCAAGGGTGACTGAAGATGTCATGCGGTATACTGCATATCCCACCGAAACAGCCACAGCACTTGAAAGAATAAACATAATACCGCCCATTGTCGGCGTACCCTGCTTGCCCTCATGCCATTTAGGGCCGAACTCCACTTTTATGGGCTGACCGAATTTCAGCTTGTGGAGAAAGGGTATAAGCATTTTTCCGCTTGCTGCTGCAATTGCAAATGACAGCAGTCCTGCAATAAGCTCAATCCAGAACGGCATTCTGCTCATCCTCCTGTCTGAATATTTCTTTTATGCAGTCCTCCAGGTGCATACCTCTGCTTGCCTTGAAAAGTATCAGATCACCGGGTCTGAGGTAAGCACGTATCGCACTGCACAGCTCCGTTTTATCCTCTGTATGGAACACTGAAGCTCCGCCCTCTGAGGCTGCCTTTGCAATATATTTTGCCTGTTTTCCGTAGCAGAATATCTGATCTGCTCCGCTTGCAGGAGTCATAGCTCCCACAATCTCGTGAAGCTTTCTTGAAAGATCTCCAAGCTCCAGCATATCGCCAAGAACAGCAGCCTTTCTGCCGGAGGATTTCATCTCCTTCAGAACATGAAGAGCCGCTTTCATGGAATCGGGACTTGCATTATAACAGTCCACAATAAGAGTATATGTTCCGTGCTGTTCAATATTCTGTCTGAATCCAACTGTTTTGTAATTGCCAAGTGCCTCTGCAATCTTCTGAGGCTCAATATCTGCAAGACGTCCTGCACAATATGCTCCCAGTGCGTCAAGGACATTGTGAAGTCCCACGCAGGGAAGAGTAACACGGCAGGTTTCCTCACCCTTGTCAAGCACTGTAAAGCTTATGCTGCCGTCCTCAGAAACAATATCCGCCGCACGTACATCTGCATTTTCATTTTCTATACCGTATGTATAAACGGGACGTGAAAGCTTTTCCTTCAGCGGTGCCAGGAAAGGATCATCTCCGCTTACAACGAGAGGAGCGTCCTCTGCCATGCCGTCAAGTATCTCAAGCTTTGCCTGCAGAATGCCTTCCTGTGATTTCAGGTTTTCTATATGGGAAAAGCCTATATTTGTAATGACGCCGATTGTAGGCTGAGTTGTACAGCTAAGACGGTGTATCTCACCGAAGTCGGACATACCCATTTCAATAACAGCCGCTTCATGCTTTGAGTCAAGTTCCAGAAGGGTTTTGGGAAGTCCTATTTCATTATTGAGATTGCCCTGGGTTTTAAGGGTATTATAGGCTGACGACAGCACAAGAGCGATCATTTCCTTTGATGTTGTCTTTCCCACGCTTCCTGTAACGCCCACAAGCACGGGAGAAAATTTGCTCCGGTAATATGCCGCTATCTGAAGAAGGGCACGTCTTGTATCAGCCACCACCAGGCAGGGACAGCCTTCGATATCATATTCAGTCACAACAGCTGCCGCACCGCTTTCAACAGCACGTTTTGCAAATGTGTGCCCGTCAAAATGTGTGCCTTTCAGAGCCAGGAAAAGGCAGCCCTCAGGCAGATTTCTCGTATCAGTACATATTTCTGTTATTTCTGCTTCAATTGGCGCAGTTGTTCCAAGAGCAGCCGCTATTTCCGTCAGATTCAGTTTCTCCATTTTTTCTGTTACCCCTAACTTTATTATTTGCTCTCAAGAAGCGGAAGGCATTCTCTGACGATTTCACGTTCGTCCATGTGAATATGCTTTCCTCCCGCAAGTATCTGATAATCCTCATGTCCCTTGCCTGCCAGCACCAGAACATCTCCCTTCTGTTCAAGCTGCATTCCTCTGAGAATGGCTTCCTTTCGGTCAGTCACAACCTCATAAGGCACATCTGAACCCTCAAGACCCGTGAGTATCTCTCTGATAATTTCCTCAGGATCCTCATCACGGGGATTATCAGATGTAACTATCAGCATATCTGCATATTTTGCAGCAGCCGCTGCCATTTTAGGTCTTTTTGTACGGTCACGGTTTCCTCCGCAGCCGAAAAGGCACAAAAGTCTGCCCTCAGTGTATTCCTTTACGCTTGAAAGAATGTTTTCCAGAGCGTCAGGTGTATGCGCATAATCGCATATAACCGTAAAATCTCTTCCTGTGGGAATGATTTCGCATCTTCCTCTTACTCCGGTATATTTTTCAAGTGCCGCCATCATATCCTCCATGCCAAGTCCTGCACGAAGACAGGAAGCAACAGCAGCGGTAACATTTGCCACGTTGAACATTCCGGTCATAAGAAGGCTCAGCTGGTAGGATTTTTCTCCGCAGCAGAGCCAGAAGCTGGTTCCGTCTGCACGGAGCTTTATTGCGTCTGCATAAAAATCACCTCTGCCACAACAGCTGTAGGAAGATTTTTCGCAGGATATCTCATCAAAAAGTCTTTTTCCGTACTCGTCGTCTGTATTTACAACGGCATAATCACACTTGTCAAAAAGCATTCGCTTTGCCCTATAATAGTTTTCCATATCACCGTGGTAATCAAGATGATCCTGGGTGAGATTTGTGAAAACTGCTGTTTCAAAGTGTGTAGGACCTATGCGGTACTGAACAAGGCCGAAGGAGGATACCTCCATAACCACATAATCACAGCCTGCCTCAGCCATTTCAGCATAGAGCTTCATAAGGTCATAGACCATAGGCGTTGTATTGTCAGTATGAAGTATGCGGTTTCCTATTTCATTCTGAATAGTTCCTATAAGTCCCACTTTGTGACCGTTTTCCGTAAGAAGATATTTTATCACATTTGTAATGGTCGTTTTGCCGTTTGTACCGGTAACGCCTATAAACTTAAGCTTTTTTTCCGGGTGTCCGAACCATGACGCACACAGTTCTCCGTAAAACTCACGTGAATTATTTACAATGATCTGCCTGTCACCAAGACCCAGATCTCTTTCAGTCACTACAGCAGCCGCACCTTTCTGAAGCATATCAGCCGCCGCATTATGGCCGTCAAAATTTCCGCCTTTTACGCAGACAAAAAGACAGCCTTCCTGAACTTTTCTGGAATCATCTGTTATGCCTGTGATTTCCGCATCATCAAGCTTTGTCTGCACTCTGCCTTCAAGCAATTCATATAACTTCATGGTGATACCGCCTTTCATACGCTGTAATCAATCGTATTATTACACCGGGCCATTTTAATATACCGCATTATTGTTCCCAAATAAAGGGACACTCTGCAAAAAGTATCCCTTCCTTAATAACTTCACACAGTCGGGATAATACCATTCTTCATCAGCCCGTCTGACCGCCAATGGTCATGGTAAGGCTGACTACCGTACCCTTTTCGACACTCGTGCCTGCCTGTTCGGACTGGAACTGAACTCTTGCCTCTGCATTTTCCGCAGAAGCTCCTATTGTTACAATATTAAGTCCTGCATCTCTGAGAAGTATTTCCGCTTCGGCTGCAGTCCTGTCAAGCAGATCCGGCACCTCCACATACTTCGGCTCTTCCGCATCCTCCGTATAAAGAAGCACTATTCCACCCTTGCCCATACTTGAACCTGCTGCGGGACACTGACGTATTACAGATGTTCCTGTACCCACTACTTCGCATTCAAGGCCAAGCTCCATGAGAGCTGATTTTGCATTTTCAATGGTGTTAGTCTGAAGCATAGGAACGGTAATATTGCTGGATTCAATAATATTATCAGTTTCCGGATAGAATCCAAGGTACGGAAGCACATCTTCCATAACATTTCGTGCATAGGGCGCTACAACCGCACCGCCGTAATAGTTTATGCTTGTATCCGGCTCATCAGCCATCATAAGCAGAATAACCTCAGGATCATCAGCCGGTGCAAAGCAGCAGTATGACGCAACATACTGCATTGAAGCTTCGTCCTTGCTGTTATATTCGTCAAGCTTTTCAGAAGTACCGGACTTTCCGCCGATCCTCTGTCCGTCTATGTGGGCATTGTTTCCGTTGTTGTTTTCCACAACCATTTCCAGCTGCTGACGCATTATTGCAGAAGTTTCGGCAGAAACAACCTGACGCTTTATCTGTGTCTTATGTTCTGTAATAATATTGCCGTCCTCGTCCTCTATCTTATCCATAACATAGGGTGTAACAAGATATCCGCCGTTTATTGCAGCTGAATACGCTGTTATCATCTGAATGGGCGTAATTTTATTAACCTGACCGAATGATGATGACGCAAGGTCAACCTTGCTCATATTCGCTTCAATGTGAATACTGTTTGATTCACCGGGAAGGTCTATCCCTGTTTTGGAAGTCAGACCGAAGCCTTCAAAATACTGGAAAAATCTCTCCGGACCAAGACGAAGACCTATCTGCATAAAGGCAGGGTTACAGGAAGTTGTAAGCGCCATGGTATAGTTCTGTGTTCCGTGTCCGGTTCTTTTTGAGCAGCGTATTTTCTGACCGGATACTTCAAAGTAACCGCTGCAGTTGAACATATCATTTTTCAGATCAATGAGCTTTTCATCGAATGCGGAAGCACTTGTTATAACTTTGAATACAGAACCTGGATAGTATATTTCAGACACAGCCTTATTCTTCCACTGAAGCTCACGTGCTGTTGTATATTCGTCTGTATACTGCTGACCGGACAGCTGTGCAAGCTCCTGTGCCTTCTTTTCGTCATATATTTCAGAAGGATTATTGAGGTCAAAGGAAGGATATGTAGCCATTGCATATACAGCGCCTGTCTTAGGGTTCATTATAATGCCGCAGGCTCTTTTCTGCACATTGAAATCAGTAACCATTTCTCCAAGAGCTTTTTCAAGGTAATACTGAATGGTAGTATCAATGGTCAGATACAGTGACGCACCATTTTCAGCGTCATATGTGGTAGAATAGCGATATGGCATTTCCTCGCCGTTTGCCGCCTGTGCAGATACAACTCTTCCGTCAACGCCGGAAAGATATGAATCATACTGATATTCCAGTCCGTACTGACCGTCGCCGTCGCTGTTTGTGAATCCGATAACGCTTGCCGCCAGTTCATCCTGGGGATAATAACGCTTTGTGGTAGGAGTTGTGGCAAAGGAGATAAGGTTCATCTCGCTGAAATATGCCATGATCTCATCAGCAACACTCTTCTCCACCTGGGTTTTAAGCAGATAATATCTGCCTTCCTCTTCATAGGAATCATGGACTTCCTGTGCATCTATATCAAGTTTGTTTGCAAGGTAATTTGCAATTGATATTTTTAAGTTTTCAATATTTATCAGATTATCGGCAGTCTCGCCTTTTTCCTGTGCCTTTTTTCGTTTTGCTTCGTTAGACTTTTCAATGTCTTCCATTTCCTCTCTGAAAAGAGTAGGATCAATATACACCTTATAAACCGTTGCACTCCAGGCAAGGGGCGTACCGGTTGCGTCATAAATTGCACCTCGCTGAGCTTCAAGGGTTATCTTGTCAAAATGATAGTTATTTGCTTTTTTCTCGTAAAAGCCATGGTCAAGCATGGAAACCTTAAACAGATTTGCTATAACGGCACCGCAAATAAGAGTCATAAATGATATAACGCCTATATTCAGATGAGATTTCATTCTGGCAGTAGGCTGATTGCCTTTCTTTACACCTGTTTTTATTGTTTCATTTTTATCTGCTTTTGACACAGTAACGCTCCTTTCTTCCTTCTAAAAGGTACAGGGATCAGCTTATTCCGTATTAAATAGAATAAGGCGGGAATCTGTGAAAATACCCCGCCCTTGTAACACAGTCAACAGCCTATCCCAAGGCGTTGTCTACTATTTGAACTGTCTTCCGACAGGAACTTTCATTAAACAGGAAACGGTTCCTTTCCTGCTTAATCTTTTGCGGAATGATCCGTGTGCGCTTCATCTGTCCGATGACAGCGCTGTTACACGGACCTGCTTCCTTTTTTCGACACCCGATTTTGTATCTCTTTCTTTAATTTATACTAACGGCAGCATTTTTTCTATATTTTTTATTAAGCGCTGCCGGTAGCAACAAAAATTATGTGTACAGAGGTCACGGCTCCGTACATTTTATGCCGTCTAACCACGAAGATATTCTATCAGATCAATAAACCAGCTTTTGATTTTTATGAATATATTCTTTTCCGGCTCCTCGACGATCACTTCGTCTTCTGTCTGGATCTGTATATATTGTATCTGTGACTGATCCATTTTTTTCAGTCCCAGCCTTTCCTCGGCATATTCCTTGATATTTCTTATGGAAGCCTGTCCCTCAAGCTCTGTCTGCATACGCACATTATCGCTTCGCAGTTCATTGAGAGTTGTGCTTGCTGATGAAATATCTGAATACACTTCGTTCAGCTGAACATAACTATTTATTACAAAATAGAATAAAACAAGTGCAAGTGCGCTTACTATCAGGATTTTCAGCGCCTGACCTCTTTTCTGAGGTGCAATGTAGAATATTCTTCTTTTTGACTTTAATATTTTTTCCTTTTCGGTTGATCCGTTTTCTGCTGAGGCTGTCTGCTGCGCCATCTCAGTCTTGTTTTCTTCACGCTGCTCAGCCATAATACAGATTATCTCCTCTCTATCACCCTAAGCTTAGCACTGCGGCTGCGTATATTATTGTTAAGCTCCGATTCAGCAGCAACAAGAGGCTTACGGTTTACAAGTTTTCCCTCCGGTTCCCTTCCGCAGACGCACTGAGGAAAATCAGGCGGACATATACATCCCTGGCACCATTTTGCAAACTGCTTCTTGACGATCCTGTCCTCAAGAGAATGGAAGGTTATCACTGCCAGGCGTCCTCCGGGTTTCAGACATTCAAATGCAGCCTCCAGACCTTTTTCCAGATGTTCGAACTCACCGTTTACAGCGATTCTTATTGCCTGAAATGTTTTTTTGCAGGGATTTTTCTCTCTGCGAACCTTTTGGGGAACTCCGCTTTTCACCAGTTCAGCCAGTTCAAGAGTTGTACTGACAGGTGCTTTCTCCCGTGCTTCAGCAATTTTCCTCGCTATGCTCCTTGCAAACTTTTCCTCGCCGTATTCAAACAGAATTCTTGCTATTTCAGATTCCGGCCAGGTATTTACAAGATCAGCTGCACTGAACCCGGACTGGCTCATGCGCATATCAAGAGGTGCGTCAACATGGTAAGAGAAACCTCTCTCTCCTGTGTCAAGCTGATGTGATGATACGCCTAAATCCAAAAGTATGCCGTCAGCAGCTTCTATTTCAAGCTCATGCAGAACTCTCTGCATCTCATCATAATTACAGCGGAAAACTCTGGCTGGCAAGCCTTGCAGCCGTTCTGTTGAAACCGCAACTGCGTCCGGATCTCTGTCCAGAGCAATAAGCAGTCCCTTATCAGACAGCCTTTTTGCTATTTCCTTTGAATGGCCTGCACCGCCTGCGGTACCGTCGATATAAACGCCATCCGGCTTTATATCAAGCCCCGCAAGAACTTCTTCAAGCAGAACAGGTATATGCACAAATTCCATTATGCCACCGCCTTAAAAGCCAAGTTCGGACATTGCAGAAAGAAGATCATCCATATCCATAGAGGAATTCATTTCATCCCAGCGTGATTTATCCCAGATCTCAGCCTTGTCGTTAGCGCCAATCACAACGATATCCTTTTCAAGTCCTGCGAAAGCACGAAGCTCCTGAGGAAGGAGAATTCGTCCCTGCTTATCAGGAGTAACCTCACAGGCACCGGAAAAAAGCCACCTCTGTATTTTGCCTGACTTTGAAGCAGGGATCGCAGCAACCTTTGCCGACAGTTTATCCCATTCTTCCTGTGAATATACAGTAAGGCACGGCGAATCAATGCTCTTGGTAACATAAAAAGATACACCCAGAATTTCACGGAGTTTAGTCGGGAAGTTAAGTCTGCCCTTAACATCTATATTATGGTAATATGTACCCATTAATGATGTCATTCATCTCTCCGCCTTTCTGAGGGTATTTGCGGCAAACTACTCCACTTTAAACCCACTTTAGGGCAAATGAAACCACTTTTCACCACTGTATTCTTATTATACCCTATCTCAACAAAAAATGCAATAATACTTGGGAGAAATAAAGTTAAAAAAACGTTGAAATTTTCCCTCGATTTTTGTGCATTTACTACAATAACACATTTTTCGGCATATCAGCAATTCATTTACAGCAAAAAGAAAAGAGGAAGTAAGAAAAACTTACTTCCTCTTATATCAAAGATTCAATTATTCATTGATTGCAGTAACAACGCCTGAACCTACAGTTCTGCCGCCCTCACGGATAGCGAAACGCAGACCTTCTTCGATAGCGATCGGAGAGATCAGCTCAACAGACATAGCAACGTTGTCGCCAGGTGTACACATTTCTGTGCCTTCCGGAAGAGTGATGATACCTGTAACGTCAGTTGTTCTGAAATAGAACTGCGGTCTGTAGTTGTTGAAGAACGGTGTGTGACGGCCGCCTTCTTCCTTCTTCAGAACGTAAACCTGACCTGTAAACTTGGTGTGTGGGTGAATGGAGCCGGGCTTACAAAGAACCTGACCACGCTCAACCTGATCACGAGTGATACCACGGAGCAGAGCGCCGATGTTATCGCCTGCTTCAGCGAAGTCCAGAGTCTTACGGAACATTTCGATACCTGTTACAACTGTGGACTGCTTTTCTTCAGACAGACCAACGATTTCAACAGTCTCGTTAACATTCAGTCTACCTCTCTCAACACGGCCTGTTACAACAGTACCACGACCAGAGATAGTCATTGTATCCTCAACCGGCATCAGGAACGGCTTAGCGTCATCTCTTTCCGGAGTAGGAATGTATTCGTCAACTGCATTCATCAGTTCGATGATAGGAGCGTATGCAGGATCAGACAGATCATCGGGAGCGTCCAGAGCTGCACGAGCAGAACCTGTGATAACCGGAATCTCATCGCCAGGGAACTCATATTCGCTCAGTGTTTCACGAATATCCATCTCAACCAGTTCGAGAAGCTCTTCATCGTCAACCAGGTCAGCCTTGTTCATGAATACAACGATTGCAGGAACGCCTACCTGACGAGCCAGAAGGATGTGCTCCTTTGTCTGAGCCATAGGACCGTCAGAAGCAGCAACTACCAGGATAGCGCCGTCCATCTGAGCAGCACCTGTGATCATGTTCTTAACATAGTCAGCGTGTCCGGGGCAGTCAACGTGAGCGTAGTGACGAGCGTCTGTCTCATACTCAACGTGTGCAGTATTGATTGTGATACCACGTTCTCTTTCTTCCGGAGCCTTATCGATCATATCGTAAGCCTCATACTGAGCCTGACCCTTCAGAGCCAGTGTCTTAGTAATTGCAGCAGTCAGAGTTGTCTTACCGTGGTCAACGTGACCAATGGTACCAATGTTTACATGGGGTTTGGTTCTTTCAAATTTAGCCTTAGCCATTGGAATATTCCTCCTATATTTTATAGTCTAACTTACCTTGCGTCTGTGCAGACAGCAGGTGTTATTTATATTGTACCAGATTTCAAAGATAATTTCAAGTCTTTTTTTGAAAAAATAGTAATTTTCCTCAACTTTTTTTCAGAAAGTCTTACTTCTTTCTTGCAGACATGATCTTTTCAGCGATATTCTTCGGTACTTCCTGATAGCTGTGTGGTTCCATAGTGTACTGACCACGTCCCTGTGTGTTGGAACGGAGGTCGCTTGTGTAACCAAACATTTCAGAAAGCGGTACAAGAGCGTCTACCTGAACAGTACCCGGTCTTGCTTCCTGACCCTGGATCTGTCCACGGCGTGAGCTGAGGTCACCGATTACTGTACCGGTGTAATCATCCGGAACAGTTACAGATACCTTCATGATAGGTTCCATGAGGATAGGCTCTGCCTGACGCATAGCTTCCTTGAACGCCATAGAACCTGCGATCTTAAATGCCATTTCTGAAGAGTCAACTTCGTGGTATGAACCGTCGTACAGTTCAACAACACAGTCAACAACCTCGTAACCTGCAAGGATACCAGCCTTCATAGCACCACGGATACCTGCGTCAACAGCAGGAATATATTCCTTCGGTACGGAGCCGCCGACAACAGAGTTCTTGAACTCGTAGCCCTTGCCGGATTCATTCGGGTTAACACGGATCTTAACGTGACCGTACTGACCGCTACCACCGGACTGCTTCTTGTACTTATAGTCAACGTCTGCGCTGCCCTTGATTGTTTCCTTATAAGAAACCTGAGGAGCACCAACGTTTGCTTCTACCTTAAACTCACGGAGAAGTCTGTCAACGATGATATCAAGGTGAAGCTCACCCATACCAGCGATGATAGTCTGACCTGTTTCTTCATCAGTGTAGGTACGGAATGTGGGGTCTTCTTCAGCAAGCTTTGCCAGAGCAATACCCATCTTTTCCTGACCTGCCTTTGTCTTCGGCTCGATAGCCAGCTGAATAACAGGCTCCGGGAATTCCATGGACTCAAGGATTACAGGATTCTTTTCATCACAGAGTGTGTCACCTGTTGTAGTATTCTTCAGACCAACAGCAGCTGCGATATCGCCTGCGTAAACAATTTCGATATCCTTTCTGTGGTTAGCGTGCATCTGAAGGATACGTCCCATACGCTCCTTGTTATCCTTTGTTGCGTTCAGTACAGTAGAACCTGCTTCAACAGTACCGGAATATACACGGAAGAAGCAGAGCTTACCTACGAACGGGTCTGTAGCGATCTTGAATGCCAGTGCGGAGAACGGCTCTTCATCAGAGGCGTGACGAACAACTTCCTCATCTGTATCCGGGTTCACGCCCTTGATAGCCGGTACGTCCAGCGGTGAAGGCATATAATCTACGATTGCGTCCAGAAGCTTCTGTACGCCCTTGTTTCTGTAAGATGTACCGCAAACAACCGGTACCATTGTATTTGCAATACAGGACTTTCTGATGCAAGCCTTGATCTCGTCGATAGTGATCTCCTCACCTGCGAAATATTTCTCCATCAGTTCGTCGTCCTGTTCAGCTACGTGTTCCATAAGGGATTCACGATATTCTTCAGCCTTTTCAACCATGTCTTCCGGAATATCTTCAACACGGATATCCTTGCCCAGATCATCGTAATAAACGTAAGCCTTCATCTCTACCAGGTCGAT
>JAQXHO010000145.1 GCA_029007315.1 Oscillospiraceae bacterium | reverse complement strand
TACAATATACCGAAACCAAGTATATGCTTACAGTAAGTGAAACTTCAAAGATGCTGGGTGTAAGCATACATACGGTTTACAAATTAATAGAATCAGGTGCTTTAAAATGCAAGAAAATGAGCGTGAGAAAAACTCTTATTCCTGCTCATGAAATAGAACGATATATCAGCGAACATTAACAGGAGGTCATACAATGAGAGATGTAATTGCGGCAAAGGAAATTCTTACAAGAGAGGAAGTTATGGAAGTGCTGAAAATCGGGAGAAGTACTTTCTATAAGCTCATCCAGACGGGACAGTTGAAAGGATTCAAAGAGGGTAACAGATACAAGGTGCCTGTGGAGTCAATAGAGGAATATGTGGATAAGAGGATGAAGATTTGAAGACTAGAATTTCCGTAGGCTCTTAAATGAGCTTACGGAAATTTTTTATTTAGTGAAAAGTCTTGAAAAAGCCTGTATTCTGTGATATAATTATTGTGGGATATTACATATTTTTTATCACAAGGAGATTAACCATGGCTGATATAAGAAAAGAGCAGGAACGAGATGAACTTCACAGAGCAATATGGAGCATTGCCGACGACCTTCGTGGCAGCGTTGACGGCTGGGACTTCAAGTCCTATGTCCTGGGTACAATGTTCTATCGTTTTATTTCTGAAAATCTCACCACATATATAAACAAAGGCGAATGGGACGCAGGCTGCACAGATTTTGATTATGCAAAAATGTCCGACGCTGACGCAGAGGAAGCGAGAGAAGGTCTTGTGGAAGAAAAGGGATTTTTCATTCTGCCCTCAGAGCTTTTCTGCAACGTGTGTAAGAATGCAAAGGACGATGAAAACCTCAACGAAACCCTTGAAAAGGTATTTAACCACATTGAAGATTCTGCAAAGGGCAGTGAAGCTGAATCAGACTTTGCAGGTCTGTTTGATGATTTTGACGTAAACAGTAACAAGCTCGGTGCGACTGTTGCAAAGCGTAATGAAAAGCTTGTTAAGCTGCTTGAAGGCGTCAAAAATATGGCTCTCGGAGACTATCAAAGCAATACAATAGACGCTTTCGGTGACGCATACGAATATCTGATGACAATGTACGCCTCCAATGCAGGCAAAAGCGGCGGTGAGTTCTATACTCCGCAGGAGGTTTCCGAACTGCTCACACGTCTTGCAACTGTTGGCAAAACAGAGGTAAACAAAGTCTATGACCCTGCCTGCGGTTCGGGTTCGCTTTTGCTGAAGGCTTCAAAAATACTTGGCAAGGACGGTGTTCGTCAGGGATATTACGGTCAGGAAATCAACATCACCACATACAACCTCTGCCGTATCAATATGTTTCTGCATGATATTGATTATGATAAATTTGATATTGCCTGCGAGGACACTCTCACAGCACCGCAGCACTGGGATGATGAGCCCTTTGAGGTAATCGTATCAAATCCGCCTTACTCAATAAAGTGGGTTGGCGACGACGATGCAACACTTATCAATGACCCTCGTTTTGCTCCTGCTGGTGTGCTTGCACCGAAATCAAAGGCTGACCTTGCGTTTATTATGCATTCTCTGTCATGGCTTGCAAGTAATGGCACAGCGGCAATTGTCTGCTTCCCTGGAATTATGTACCGTGGCGGTGCTGAGCAGAAAATCCGCAAATATCTTATTGATAATAACTTTATTGACTGTATAATCCAGCTTCCTGCAAATCTGTTTTTCGGAACTTCTATTGCTACCTGTATTATGGTGCTGAAAAAGGGCAAGCAGGATAACAACACGCTCTTTATTGACGCAACAAAAGAATGTATCAAAGTAACGAATAACAACAAGCTTTCCGATGAGAATATAGAAAGAATCGTTGATATTTTTACAAAGCGTGAGGAGAAGCAGTATACTGCACATCTTGCGGCTTTCGATGAAATCAAGGAAAATGACTATAATCTTTCTGTTTCCACTTATGTTGAGGCTGAGGATACCCGTGAGATAATCGACATTTCAGAGCTTAACAGGCAGATAAGCGAAATTGTTGCGAGAGAACAGGTTCTGCGTGATGAGATTGATAAGATTGTTGCGGAGATTGAGGGGTAAATATATGAATACAAAAGAAATAGATGAAAAGAGCCTTGAAAATGCAAAAGAACTTTTTGTCAGCGGAGAGATTGATAAAATAGAGGTTGGCACAGTAAAGGGTTTGCAGGCAATCCATAAGGCACTTTTTGACGGCTTATATGATTTTGCTGGGGAAATCCGTACCCTGAATATAGCAAAAGGGAATTTTCGTTTTGCAAATTGTCTGTATTTAAAAGAGGTGCTTTCTGCAGTGGAAAAGATGCCTGAAAACACATTTGAAGAAATCATTGCAAAATACGTAGAGATGAATGTAGCACACCCATTTATGGAGGGCAATGGAAGAAGTACAAGAATATGGCTTGATATGATTCTGAAAAAGAATCTCGGCAAGGTTGTGGAATGGGCAAAGATAGATAAGGTACAGTATTTGCAGGCAATGGAAAGAAGTACGGTGAATGATTTGGAACTGCGTTTTCTGATACAGCCAAATCTGACTGATAAAGTAAATGACAGGGAAGTGATATTCAAGGGAATAGAGCAGTCCTATTATTATGAGGGATATGAAAAATGACTAAACTTGAAAAAATGATAGAAGAACTTTGCCCGAATGGGGTGGAGTATAAAGCAATCGGTGAAGTCTGCACCATAAAAGCACGAATCGGATGGCAAAGGCTTACAACTGCAGAATATCTTGATAATGGTGAATACTATTTAATTACTGGAACTGATT
>JAQXHO010000144.1 GCA_029007315.1 Oscillospiraceae bacterium | reverse complement strand
TGGCATAGATTCACTATTATGATATATAACTGAGAATCCTTACAATAACAAAGCTCCTCCCATTTCTGAGAGGAACGGTCTTATTATTCTACTATATAATGCAGTTATAGTTCATAGAACACATCTTGAATATAGCATTTTCCTAAATAATCACGAGGCTGATGATAGAAATCAGTGTTGTAATTTAAAATTGCATTATTCTTACATATAATGTCTTTCTACTGATAATAATGATAACTCTTCAATAAAAAATCCCCGGAACTGCTCATATAGAACAGTCCGGGGAACTAAATTTATGAGATTATAACTTGTAAGGATATTATCCCTCAATTGCAATATATCTGTGACTTTCGACCCTATTTGGTTCAGTCTTTGGAACATTGATTTCCAGAACACCGTCCTCGAATTTTGCATTTACATCGGATTCTGTAACAGCATTACCAACATAAAAGCTTCTCTGCATTGCGCCTGCATAACGCTCCTGACGAATCAGCTTGCCTTCCTTTGATTTCTCCTCCTTGTCAAGTCCCTTTGCGGCACAGACAGTCAGATAACCGTTCTGAAGTTCCAGATTAATCTGCTCCTTCTTGAAGCCCGGCAGATCAATCACGATCTGATAATGATCATCATGCTCATGAACATCAGTCTTCATAACGTGTGCTGCGTTTTTGCCGTACAGCTTCTTCTCGACATCACTTCCGAAATCAGGAAATCTGAAAAAATCATCGAATAAGTTTTCACCAAAAATGCTAGGATACAACATAAACCATTCCTCCTTTATACTCGTCACATTGTTTCCATTGTTCTGAGCAAGGGTACGGAGGGTTCAGCACCTGGATCCTTTGATGCCTCTCTGTTCCTTTGTTCTGATTATATTATAACACTATAAATTAGCACTGTCAAGCGTAGAGTGCTAATTTTCACATATGTTTCATTTTTTCGCAGGAATTTCACATTCCGGTGATGTTTCCGCAGGTGTGTTATGAAACAGCAGATATTTATTGATAACGAACTGTCACTGTAATCTATTTGCAGATACCTTTTTTTATTTCTAATTGTATTCCTGTTCAAATACATATGATTAGTATACAATATTGTTCACGAAAAAGCAATATATGAAGAGATGCTGTTAATCACTCTCAGATGCGCTAGCTTTCATTGCTTGTATAATTAACGTTTGATTGGATTGAGGGAAAATGAGATAGTACCAGACAGCGCATTATGATGCTTATAGAATGAGTTTTTTAAGTAATAAATTTAAATATTGTTTATATATCACTATTGAATATTAAAACGTAGTGCTTAGAAAGTTTTGGCGGTAATGATAGATTCTTCCATGGTGTTTTTGTCTCACCTTGAGGTTCGACAAACACCACAGAAGAATAAAAAGACGGGATTTTTGTACATTTCCCTTATTATATATAAGGGAGTTGTACACTTTTCCCGTATACTTCTGTTCTTTTGTCTGTGAGTGGAGGAGCGTAAGCAATACCTCCACTCATGGACGAAATTATCAGTCCTGCCGGATTTAAACATAATATTTATAATTAGTAAATATGCTGTTATTTCTGAAAGGTGATTTTACAAGAAAAGAACAGCATTATTTTACTATATAATCTCAAAAAAACTGAAACGGAGTATGAAAATCACTCATAAACGATATATTTTTTGTTATGCTTTAAAATCGTCCTAACATAATACTAAAAGACATAATAAAATTCAATTAAATTATGAAAGGAGCTTTATGCTATGGAAAATGAAATTATGAGATTTGAAGAGGTTATGGAGTTTTTAAGCATTGGCAAAAACACACTGTACACCCTTCTGAACAACAGAGAAATTAACGCCTTCAAAATAGGAAAGGTATGGAAAATTCCGAAGAAATCTGTTGAAGAATATATTGAAAGAAAGGTGAAAGAAAATGATTAATACTACTTATACAGATACTGTTAAACCTGTTCTCAAATGGGCTGGAGGAAAAACACAGCTTCTCGGACAGCTTACATCACTAATGCCATCAGAGGAGATTACTGCATATTGTGAGCCGTTTCTTGGCGGCGGTGCAATGCTCCTATATATTCAGCCGGGAATTGCTTATGTAAATGATATAAATGCCGGACTTATGAATGTATATAACGTGATAAAATATTTCCCGGAGGCACTTATTTCAGAGCTTAGCGGATATGAAAACACTTCTGAATTCTACTACAAAATCAGAGGGCTTGACCGTGATGCAGAGAGATTTGTGGAATTATCAGCAGTAAAGCAGGCGGCAAGATTTATATATCTGAATAAAACCTGCTTCAATGGTCTGTACAGGGAGAACAGCATGGGTCAATTTAACGTTTCTTATGGTAAATACAAG
>JAQXHO010000143.1 GCA_029007315.1 Oscillospiraceae bacterium | reverse complement strand
ACTGATTGTTTTCTGAAAGGCTGACTTTCCAGTTTGCCGGCGTTCCAGTTTCATTATTAATAACATACTGTGCCAGCAAAGGCTTGCTTGTTCCACCCTCAACATTATTCAGTCTGTTGAAAACAACCATTGTTTCTTCATTTGTGCCGCTATTTGATATTATCTTTACTGAATTACATACATAGTTGAACATAGGTCCGTTCATACTAAACGTAATATCGCCTTCACGGCCATTATCCGGAATCATAATTGAACCATTGAAAGGATTAATAAGCGTACCCAGGCCGACCATATCATCAGGGAATGTACCACGAGTACTACTATCATCATTTTGCAGAGTTAGGTTGATATTATCATTCTGATGTTTCGAAGCAAAAGTATCATCATTATTATAGCTTTCACAATAGGTCTTGAACGACTCTGCCGTTGTTATTGTCACCCAGCCATTTACTGCTTCAAACTCATCTACCGCATCCGCTGTAAGCTGTGAAAAATTAAAATGCGGCAAAGATATTCCTGAAAAATTTAAATCGCTTATATAGTCAAGCGGAAGCATGCCTGACAGCATTACTGCCGCAGTTATAAAACTGGCGATTCGTTTTTTTCTCTTTTTGTTTTTCATTTTATCGCCGCCTTTCATTCATTACTCTTTATGAAGATGCAGTCAATATACTTACTTGCATCATATTCACCTGTATAAGATGAAATGGTTTCACTTATCTTATATAACTGAATATCATATCGGTTTTCTTTTGTAGAATCAACCTCCAAAGTTATCTTTGACCAGCCGTCATGGACTCCACCGGTAATTGGTACAATATCTGTTATATTTTCCATATCAAGAAAGAATGGATTTATCTCGAACATTGTACTGTCCCACATCACATCAACAGTTCCTTTACCGCTTCCTGAAATAATGTAATTATAAAAGTCGTAATCTGTTGTGCTGCATTCTGTTTCAAGCAGACTACCTTTCCATGCTGAGGCTTCGGAAGCGCTTTGTGCTGCACAGTATATATTCTTAACAGATTCAATGCCGCTTGGTGAAACCGGCTCTGCCTGCACGAAAATATAAAAATCAGGTTCGGTATCCTCCAGTTCAATTGGGTCAAATTCAATGCGAAATACATCAGTGGAAAGCACATTGCCTGTGAGTTTGTAACCTGTAAACGTATGCTTATAATCTGTTTCATTTGCCAGATTGTAATCATTTTCAACAGAATCACCGGAACCGTCGTCCTGCTGCATTTTTATCTTGTAGGAACGGCTTTCTAACAGTGCGGTATATTGTTGTTTTTCAGTTTCAGCAAGTTCAGATAAGTCTTTATATGTATTTGTATTACTATCTCTGACTTTCAATGAAGCAGTAAGATTATATATTATATCTTCCGGATTAGGCTCAGCTGCCTTGATCTGCTCATAGTTACATACAGTAATGTCATACTGCTGAGAAGAAAGACGCTGTGAACTGCTGATTGTATTGTTTGCTGTAGTCTTAAGAGAGTTTGATGAAAATAATACACCTGAAGGAGCCTGCGTTGACAATACGTGCTTTACTGAGTTTACACCTGTATATGCGCCTAATACAGCAAGTGCAAGCGCAGCTGAAATAGCAAGTATAAGCCATATTGTTGTCCAGTACTTAGCTAATTTTCGCAAAATTGTTTTCATCATATCACCTCTGAAAATCATTATTTCTTTTATCGTGTTGTACGGCTTGCAGTAATGTAGATTATATCTGTTTCCTTATTATTTTTATTAATATTCCATTGACTGAATCCGTCGACATCTTCGCCTTCAAAGCCAAGCTCCAGAATATAAAAGTCATGATACGGATCTAATGTTTCCAGTTCTGTCACCTGTTCATATTTTGGTACTGCATAAAGCTCAGGTGAATCATCAGTACCATACACAAGCTTATAGCATTTATCATCTATGTCTTTTATACCAAGTGTTCTGCCGTAATTTGATGTATTAGCATCATCTGCATTAAGAGGATTTAATTTAAGTTTTTCTCCCACACTTTTATAATATATTGTCTGAGGATTGTCGTCGTGAGTAGTATAAGCTACAGCACCAGCATCATCTGCGGTGCCTACAACTGCCCTGTACAGACTATATGTGAATGGGATATTTGTTGTATGAGCAATCTGGATATCATATAATGTTTTGTTGCTTCCCGTTACCACACAGAATACATAACGCTTTGGAGAATCAGCAGTTATTTCCTCAATATTAATATCATTTAGGTCAAAATATTCGATTGATTCGGCGTTGCCGGCACGAATATCCAGGTTTTTTGGTTCCTGTATCTTTGTCATAGTTTCTGCCTTATTTGAAGAAAGCGCAAACCATGCGTAAATAGGAATTTCAACAAGAAATAAAATTGATACTATAGATGCAAGAATCGCCTGGATTTTCTGCATTTTATTCAAATTTTGAAAGATCTCTTTTATGCGATTCATTTTTGCACCTTCTTTCATGAAATTTTCATTTTCAGCCGCAGATAACGCACACGAACTCCGATAATATTATCTGCCTGATCATATTTGCCACCGTAAAGAGTATAGTTGTTTTTTATCATATTAGCGCTGAGCGTTGAATTTTTGTCAACCGTAATTCCTCTCATAAAATACTGCGGATATGAAACAATAAAGTTCTCAATATTGGAAATGTCACTTTCGCTGCAAATCAAATCTGTGGATTCGTCAGCTTTTATCAGATTGCTCAGCGTCAAGGGCCATATCCAGTATATATCAACCTTATTCTGCTTATTAATGCCCTGGAATTTTTTTGTCATAACCCGATTCATATCTTCAGAAGTTTGAATCAGATTAGAGTATTTGCCGGTATCCTTATCATAGTTTTCAAACAATAGAATATGTCCGTTCAGATAGTTTATTACATCGGCATCATCCACTGAATTCAATTGATTCATAACGACTGCATTATTTCCATCCAATTCAGAATTATATCCTATTATTTCGAATGAAAAGTTGAGTGAAATTTCGCTGTCAACATTTGGTATTATATTAAAGGATATACAGCCGCTGCATCCCGGGTAGATTCCGTCATCTTCTACTGCTGTATAGTTTCCGAAATTCTGCTCTATGCCATTAACTGCAGGACTCATCGTCCATATAGCTGAATCATTATCAATTATCTTTGAATGATAATCATCATAATATAGCCCGTTTGAATCACCAATCATTTCAAGCGTATAATTCGCACCCTGTGCCGCCATCTCCATCCCATTCCCGCTGACCTCTCTATTCATAGTAAACCAAGCAATAGAACTAAAAATTAAGATTATTGCAGTTACTATAAGCATGGCTGATAATTTGACTAACAAAGCATTTCTGGCTTTTTTCTTCTGTTTTAAAACATCAGAGATGTCAGTCTGATTATTATATAAAGATTGTTTCATATACCCGACCTCCTGTGTAAATTATATTACAACAGATCCTGTATCCTGTGTTTTTGATATCTCTAATACGTTTTAATGTTTTTTATGATATCTATGAAATAATAGGCTAATATGTTTAAAATCACTAACATAATAATAAAATTATACTGCAAATTGTTATAGTTATATATAATATATAATACCACAAAATTTTCTAAATGTCAACAAGCGCTTGTGTATTTTTTGAATTTGATAAACTAATATAAAATACAATAAAAGTATTATAACTGAACACATGATTTTTTTTACAAGCAAAATAATATTACAATCAGACTCTCTCCCTTTAATGATGAAATATCCGATATTCTGCTTTTCGCTATCAATAATTAAGGCAATACCGCACAAAGAATGTGCGCAAGAAGCCAGTCAGATTTTTTGTCATATGAAACAAAAAAACGGAGTGAATAATCCGTGTATTCACGAGGCTTTTTTGTGAAATATGGCGGATAATTTGCAAGCAGATTACGTACAGAACCGTAGGGAGTGCTTTGTACGGTGTTGCCTTAAATTCAATAATAATTATAAATTCATTCGGCAGGAAAATCTGAACCTCTCGAAGAACATCTCAAGAAAACAGCTATTCTTGCAGAGTATTTTGCAAGTGCATTTGGTGAAGGAAACGCAGGAAAACTAATGGGCTGGCTTCACGATATGGGAAAAGCATCTGAGCTATTTCAGAACGTACTTAAACATCACGAGCATAATGTAAATCACGCTGCTGCCGGTGCGTGGATAGCTAACCATTTTAATAAACAAGCAGCAAGAGCGATTTACGGGCATCATGACGGATTGGTATGGCATATCGGCTCAGATATTGACAGATCATTAAATAAGAAAGGTTCACAGGATTCTCAGAAAGGAAAACGGTTTTCTATTTCGGGAAAAGAACAGTATACGGAACTTTTCGATTACTACAAAGCACTGAATAGTATTCCAAAAACAAGACCTGAACTGAACAAAGACGCTGATTCCTTTTATACAAATCTACCTCAAATGCTTCATACAAGAATGCTTCTTTCCTGTCTGTGTGATTCTGATTACTCCGCAACTGCTTCACATGAAGATGAGTCGATTTTTGAACAAGCATTATGCGAAAACAAGATTGATGCAGATTATTTTCTGCAAATACTCACCCAATTCAGAAACAAAATTAAAGCTGAGTCCAATTCAGATAGCGAGTTGAATTTGATCCGAGATGAAGTATATGAGTGCTGCGTCAATGCAGCTTCCATGGAACCAGGAATGTTTACGCTTACTGCACCGACCGGAACAGGCAAAACCCTTGCACTTCTTGCATTTGCCTTGAATCACGCAAAACAATTCAAGAAAAGCAGAATAATAATTGTACTTCCCTTTCTGTCAGTAATATCGCAGAATGTTAAAATATATCGGGAAATATGCGGTGATGTACTTGAATCACACAGTATGGCTAAATGTGCTGAAAATGACATTTCTCACTTTATCTGCGAACGTTGGGATTCTCCTGTTATTGTAACAACATCTGTCAGGTTTTTTGAAATGCTTTTTAAATCAAAACAAACAGATCTGCGTTCCTTGCACAGCATTGCCAATAGCGTTATTGTTTTCGATGAAGCACAGAGCATACCCTGTGAACTTACGGGTACGACAATTGAAAGCATGAGATCGCTGTGTGAAACTTTCAGCTGTTCTGTTCTGTTTTCTACAGCTACTCAGCCTGCGTTTGACAAGAGAAAAGACATTTTGTTTAATGCAAGAGAAATAATGACTAATCCGTCAGATATATATAATCGTACACGCAGAGTTAACGTTAACTGGAAAACAGATAAAAGAATACCATTATCAGAAATAGCTGAGGAATTATCAAAGAAGAAGAGCGTGTGCTGTGTGCTGAACAGAAAAGACCATACACAAAAACTTTTTTCTGAGCTTATGAATATATGTTCTGCTGATGAGATATTTCATATTTCTACAGATATGTGTAAATCACACAGGGACAATGTTCTTAAAGAAATAAATGACAGACTGGATAATAATCATCCCTGCCGTCTTGTTTCTACTTCCTGCATAGAAGCAGGAGTTGATCTGGATTTTTCTAATATGTACCGTGCTATGGCACCCTTAGAAGCAATAGTACAATGTGCAGGAAGATGCAACAGAAACGGCAGAGTAAACGGTGATATGACAGTTTTTATTCCTGATGAAGAAAAACTGTACCCGTCAAAAAGCTATGAAAATGCCGCAAACAAAGTACTTATTCTGCTGTCAAAACATGAAATTGATATATGCAATCCCGTGCATATTTGTGAGTATTATACAGAATTATTCACAGCAAGCGGTTATGACCATGATAAACCTGCTTTGACAGAGGCGATCACTGCCCATGATTTTGAAAAGACAGAAAAAGAATATCGCATAATTCCTCACTCCGGTGCAAATGTACTCGTTCCCTACAGCAATGAAATAGATTTATTTGATGAACTTGTTTTGCAGGCTCATACCGGCGGCATATCTCCCAAATGGATGAAACAGGCAGCTCCTATAACGGTTAGCTGTTACCGTGAAGATAAATTACGTGACATAGCCGAACAGTGCGTCATGTTTTACAAGGGTAAAAAATATGATGTACCCGGCTGGTATATTCTGCATGATGAAAAATTCTATGACGAAAAGACAGGTTTGCATTTTACAGACGACAGCAGTCTTGATTATTTAATATAAGGAGGCTCTATATGAAGGAGATACAAGTTGAGGTTTGGGGAGATTTCGGGTGTTTCTCACGATCTGAAAGCAAGGTTGAAAGACTTACATATCCTGTTATCACGCCATCAGCCGCAAGGGGCATTCTCAGTGCAATATACTCAAAACCGCCGGAATTTTACTGGCAGGTAAAAAAGATAGAAGTTCTTAAACCTATACGGTATATAAGCATAAAGCGCAACGAGGTCAGTAAAATAGGCAGAAGTATGAAATCCATGCTTGTGGAGGAATCACGCACTCAAAGACAAACTGTGGCACTGAAGGATATAAGATACAGGATAACAGCAGAGATTATTCCGCAGAAGGATTTCAAAGGTACTGTAAATCAGCTTTATGAACAGGCACTCAGAAGAATAAGAAGCGGAAAGTGCTATTATCAGCCTTCCTTTGGACTGCGTGAATTTGTATGCTATTTCAGCGAGCCTACCGATGCTGTGCCTATACCCTGTGATATTGATCTGGGAATAATGCTTTATGATGTTTTTGACCTTCATAAATTTAAGGTTACAGAAAAAGCAGAGCCTTATGTCACCGTATTTAAGGCAAGGCTTGAAAGGGGCATACTGCATGTACCTGACTTTGACAGTGATGAAGTTTTAAAGCCTGAAAGGAGTGCCTGATAATGCTGGAAGCACTGCATAAATATGCTTATGATAATTCTGTTACAGCCAGACCAGGATTCAAAACAAAGAATGTAAAGTATTATATTATGTTATCTGCCAATGGTGATTTTCTTGATTTTGATCCTGTTTCAGTTCCGCCTATGTGCCCTGACATAGGAAGTCTTGCACAAGGAAATACAAAAAGCAACATCATTGCGGAAAAAGCAGAGGTTATTTTCAATATTCCCGAAGTAAAAAACGGTACACAGGTTTACAAAAGGGAGCAAAAGCAGAAGTTCTACATGAGTGCATTACATGAGGCTTCTGAGTATGATCCTCTTTTCAAGGTTGCTGTTATCGGACTGGAAAACAATTTTGATCTTATTAAAGAAGAATTTTCAAAGCTAAACAAGGCTAAATTCAGTGATGTTTTAAGCATAAGCGTTGACGGTCACCCTCTTGAAAGCAGCAGCGGTTATCTTGAATGGTGGGAGTGTTTCCGGAAAAAATTTGATACTTCCAGAGAAAATGTAAAAAAGGTCAGATGTTTTATCACAGGTAAGCTTACTGAGCCTGTAAAAACTGTTCCCTCCATTCAGGGACTTGTATCAGTAGGAGGACACACAAAAGGTGACATTATTATCTGCTTTGATAAGGACGCATATCAGTCCTATGGCTTTGAACAGGCTGCAAATGCGGCCGTTTCAGAAGAGGCAGTAACAGCAGTCAATGCTTCACTTACCAGGCTACTAAAGGAATCTCCTCCTCCGCTTGCAGGTGCAAAGCACATTCACTGGTTCAGTGAGCAAACAAAAAATGATGTCACCAAAGTTCTGGACGTAGGATTTGAAATTCCAAATTATGACGATGAAGATGATACTCAGAAAGAAGAAGACGAACTGATAGTACAGAAAATGTTTACTGCACTGATGAACAATTCTCTTCCAGATATGCCGTGCAACAGATATTATATGATGTCCCTCAGCGGAGTTAACGGACGTGTTATGATTCGCAGTTATGATGAAGGCACATATAACGATCTGTGCGGAAATTTACGCAAATGGTATGAAGACATTGCAATATATATCCCGAATTACGGTTACAAATACCCTAAACTGTTTGGACTCTACAGCAGATTACTAAAGGCTCAGAAAGACAGCAGCAAGCTGTCAGAAAGAATCAAAAATGAACTCAGCGGACTATCGTCTCAGATAATGTTTGCTATTATGCATAACACCCCCCTGCCCGATACGGTGGCGGCAAGGACACTGGCATATATAAGGTCGGATATTTTATCAGACTTAAATGATGATACAAATCCTAAAAAAACAAAAATTACGCAAAAATTACCTGACAGAACAGCTTGTCAGATACTAAAAGCATGGCTTAACCGCAGATATAAAAATCAAAACAAGGAGGAATTTTTGATCATGGACAAACTTAACCCTCAAAGCCCTTCTGCTGCATATCAGGCAGGACGGCTCATGGCAGAGTATGCGGCTATCCAGTCCGACGCTCTGGGAGATGTTAATGCTGGAATTGTAGAGAGATACTATACATCTGCCTGTGCATCTCCTGCACTTGTTATGGGTAAGCTTTCTACTATGTCACAGTATCATCTTTCAAAACTGAAGGGTGAGAAAAAATGGCTGTATGATATTCACAGCAAGGCTTTGGAGGAAATATCATGCAAAATAGGTGAAGCACTTCCCAAACGCTTTTCACTGGAACAACAGTCAGAATTTTCACTGGGATATTATTTTCAGTGTTCGGAAATCAGATCAAGAAAATCAAAAAAATCGGAGGAATAAGTTATGGCAATCGAAAACAGATATGAATTTATGTTCTACATTCAGTGCATCAATGGAAACCCAAACGGTGATCCTGATATGGGTAACGCTCCACGAATGGATCCGGAAGATATGCACGGTTATATCACCGATGTGGCTATAAAACGCCGCATACGCAATTATATCGGAAAAGCCTATGAGGGTCAGGACGGAATGAATATAATCATGCAGAATGCTACCAATATCAATAAGCATATTGCCAAGGCTAAGGAAACGGCAGGTGTAGACTTCGGAGCAAAGGACAAGGAAAGCATTTATAAATCAAGACAGCAGGCGTGTTCGCTTTTCTATGATGTAAGAACATTCGGCGCTGTGCTTTCTACAGGTCCAAATGCAGGACAGGTACGAGGTCCTGTGCAGATTGCGTTTGCAAAATCACTGGATCCGATACTTCCACTGGATATTTCCATTACAAGAATGTGTAAGACAGAAGATGTCAAGGGTGCTGCAAGTTCTGAGGATTATGAAAATGCCGAAAAAAATACAGATTTAGAATCACTGAGAACCATGGGCAGAAAGCAGTTTATATCATACGGACTTTATGAGGCAAGAGGATTTATAAGCGCAAACCTTTCTGTTGAAACAGGATTTGATGAAAAAGATCTTAAAGCACTTTTTGAATCTATACTTAATATGTATGAGCATGACCATTCCGCAAGCAAGGGCGAAATGGCAGTTGTATCACCGCTTATTATTTTTAAGCATATCGGTACAGATACAGACATGACTCAGCGTATACGTCAGGCAAAACTTGGCTGCTGTCCCGCACACAAGCTGTTTGAGCTTGTTTCAGCAAAGAAAAAGGATGGCGTGGAACTGCCGAGATATTATACCGATTATGATTTTAAAGTGAATATTTCAGCTGTTCCTGACGGCGTACAGATAGGTTTTCTGGATAGTCCCTATGGTGAAATAGTCTGGGACAAGCTTCCGGATAACTCCATACTGCAGGAAAGATAACGCCTTCGCATACCTCTATCATACAGCTGATCAGCAGCAGGTCTGCGCACAAAAATCTGATGCAAATCAGCTTAATAGCCAATTTTTTTGGATATATACGATGATTATGTATAATAAACTGTGCATTATGTATTACAATATTTATCATAATGCTGGCGTTTTGTACATTTTTGCTGTCGCCCCTCTCGCAGGGGCGTGAATTGAAACTTAACAATAATGAATAATGAACTTAAAAATCTCAATGTCGCCCCTCTCGCAGGGGCGTGAATTGAAACTTTGCTTTCATTAAGCCATTCCTGATAGGGGAGTGTCGCCCCTCTCGTAGGGGCGTGAATTTGTACAAATTATTCAATTGCTAACAGATTATAAAGGAGGTTTTAGAATGGAAGAAGACAATTACATCTCGCTTTCATATATCTCACAATACAACTACTGCAAAAGACGTGCAGGTTTGATTATGTTGGAAAATCAATGGTGTGACAGTGCGGATACCGTCAAAGGTTCTTTGGAGCATAAAGTTGTTCATACCACTTCGATTACTTCCCGAAACAGCATAGTCACATTAACTAATATGAGCGTTGTATCACGAAAAATGAATCTTATGGGAAAAAGTGATGCGATAGAAGTTTTATTATCTGAAAACGGAACTGCTTTACCATGGATAGGCAAAGAAAAATATGAATTATTTCCAATAGAATACAAACACGGAAGTATTCGAATAGAACCCGAATATGAATATCAACTGTGCGCACAGGCAATGTGTTTGGAGGAAATGTTCGGGTGCTGTATCAATTCCGGGGCGATTTTTTTCATAAGCTCACATCGTAATAAGGAAGTACAATTTACAAAAAAACACAGAGAAACAGTTGAAAAATCTGCCGCCGCATTATCACAGATGCTTGATAACAAGATAGTACCAAAAGCTGACTATAGTTCTAAGTGCCTGAAATGTTCTCTGAAAGATATATGTATGCCTAAAGTGTCAGATTCAGTTTCAGATTATCTTAGACACTTAAAACATGAACAATATTAAATTGAAAGGAGATACAAAGTGAAAAAACTTGGAAATGTTCTATATATTATGACAGAAGGAAGCTATATTCACTGCGAAAGCAAATACATCTGTGTAATGGTAGGAGGCACGGAAAAAACAAGGATTCCTGCACATAGTATTGAGTCAATAATATGTCTGTGCAATACAAGTGTTTCAACTCCTTTTATTGGGTTCTGTGGTGATAATGGTATAT
>JAQXHO010000142.1 GCA_029007315.1 Oscillospiraceae bacterium | reverse complement strand
CAGCTGAATGGTCCCATTTAAGTTCAACTATAAAGGCAGGCTTATCCGTGTTTTTTCTCGGCTCAAAAATAAGGTCTGCAAAGCCTTTCCCTGCCGGTGTTTCTCTGTGCATTATATAATATTTTCTTGCTGAATAATATGCAAGGGACACTACACAAGACAGTGAATTTTCATCATGATATTTCAAAACAGATGTGTTTTCCTGATGTGCCTGTTCTATGAGTTCCGCGACTTTTTCTTCGTTGCAGTCAATAGTTGCCTGCAATAATTCATCTGAAATCTGTAGTGACTTTACAACTTCATTCCAGCCTAAAATTTTTATTGTGCTGACAAACTGCATTGACACTTCATAATTAGGTATGCTTATTCGTTTTGTTTCCGAATCGTATGTCAGATATCCCAAATGCACAAGCAGGGTCAGAACGTCGTCCTTTGTTGCAAAAGTCACCATATCATTGCTGAATGTTGTGGTATCGATTTCGTATGTTTCTCCTGCAAGAAGTTTCAGAATAACGTCCTGAACGCCATGTTCATTTGACTGGATATAGATTTTCAGAGCTTCATAAGTTTCCGTCTGGGTCCAGTAATTGCTGAATTTCCCTCTCAGCATTGCCTCAACAACGGATTTCGGATTGTAGACAGACACGCCGTCTACATAATACCCGTCATACCAGCGTTTTGTTTCTTCAAAGGGCATATTGTATTTTTCACAAAGACTTAGAACTTCATTTTCCGTAAAGCCTGTGAATTCTTGGGTAGGTCTTGCATCTGTCATGGAGATTTCCGTGAACATATTAAGTGCAGAATGTTCTCCGTACTTTTTTATGGGCAGAATTCCCGTCATATATGCAAGTGAAACATAACTCTGGTCTTTCATGAGATTTCTCAGAAAATCAAGATATTTTTTCTGGGATTCTGTGTCATTCTTGTGGACACGGAATATGCAGTCCCATTCGTCAATTATTATGACAAAAGACGTTTTACATTCTTCAAAAACATCATCTAAAACACAGCTGAGTATAGATTCGTCAAGGTAGTCTATGTCGGGATATTCACGGAATATATCCCTGCAAACAGCCCTTGTTATGAGTGCAATCATCTGGTCAATGCTCTGAGTTCGGCTGAGAAAATTCTGCATATTTATGTGAATTACGTTATATTTATTCAGATGTTTCTCAAAGGAATCTGCCTTTGAAATTTTCAGATTCTGAAACAGTTCCCTCGAATCACAGCCACGGCTGTAGTAGGCAGTAAGCATATTTGCAGCCATGGACTTGCCAAATCTTCTTGGACGGCTCACGCAGATGTACTTTTGTGCGCCAAACATCACCGAATTTGTATATTCCATGAGTTTTGTTTTATCTACATATATTTTAGAATAATTAACCATATTGTTGAAATCTGTGTTATCCGGATTAAGATATATTCCCATGGCTCTGACCTCGCATTTCGTAGTTTTTTATTATATTATACCATGAGTTCTGTGTGAATGCAAGATTATTTTTGCCTTCATATTTTCTAAGATTTGAGCATGGGATTAAATAGTTACTTTTTATAGGAATTTATAGTATAAAAAATGTAATCATATTCTGGTTTAAACAAATCCACTCATGTTTTCAACAGTCTTTTGTTTTTTGCCAGGTTTTTTGTTTTTTTTGCACTATTATTGAAATTTAATAAATTTTATTGTATTATGTTAGTGTATTAGTACTTATTTTCACAGGTTGAATGGTCTGTACAATGGCTTTCTTTGTTTAGCATTGTGAAAGCATTTCATATTACAACTCAAAAAAGTATGAGTTGAATCATATATTTAAATAAAAAAGGAAGGAACGGCATAAATGATAACCTATAAGATTACTGCAATTCCTGATATCACTTTAAGTAAATATCAAGCTTATTCAGAATCCGGTGTAGAAGGTATGATAAAAACTCAGCTTCAATTCATTCGTATGCTGCATAGAATAATAGCATTAGATCATATACAGGTTCACTATATTTTTGATTTTGATCCTATGAGAGATTTAGGCAATCGATTGAATATATATATATCTTTTTCAAAAAGTGATAATAATTCTTCTGTTATAGAAGAAAAATTAAAAAAGATTGTTCTTTCATCCAATATATCAAAATATTATTTCTTTAAGGAAACATCTGATGAATCCATTCCATTAACAGAATACACTTATCGTTCAGTTTTATATAAAAAAGAACGCAGTCTGGAAGTAAATATTGGCGAACAAATCCAGAAATTCTATGTTGTACCTAATTGGGAAGTTAATGATTGCTCACGCCTGTACAACATGATTACATTGATGGCGGCTTTAAATGAACGATGCTGTTTTTCTGTAGATTTTGGTGTTCCCATAAATATAGCAGAGGATATTCATAGAAGTTTTGAAAAGCCTCTGACTTTTTTAAGAAACTTCTCTAATCAAAATGGTCCTACCATTAGCGGCATCAGCAGGAATCTAACAGGCAGAAGAGAACCTAATGTAGATGAAGTAGTAAAACAATATGATGAATGGCTGAAGAAAGTGGATACATCTTTGGTATATCGTTGCAGAGTGCAGGCGTTGTCAGACAGCAGTTCTACAAGCATAATTCTTTTAAATGCTGTTTTGTCAGAGGCTGTTGAAAGCGGCAACGCTTCAACCAAACTGGAAAAAGGAAAATTTTCAGCAGTAACTGACTGGAATAAATTCCCTGAAGGCTATCATCTTGAAAATGCTCCCAATTCATTGCAGGATTGGACAACCACCTTCACCGCAGAGGAATTATGCTCCTTATGCTGTCTTCCCGTTCTGTATGACGGAGAAACTGTGGAACTTCCAAAAGAAACATCTATGACAGGAGAATCTGCAGGAATCTATATTGGAAATGACAATAACAATCACAAGATAATGATACCGGAAAAAATGATTGTTAAGCATATGTTTGTATGCGGAGTTCCAGGCTCTGGCAAAACAAACACAATGCTTCATTTAGCAAACAGTTTATGGAAAAAAGGGATACCGTTTCTTGTGCTGGAACCTGCAAAGAAAGAATATCGTGAATTATCGTTATTTCAGATACCGGAATTGATTATTTTTTCACCATCGGCAAATACAAATTTTCCCTTTGAAATTAATCCGTTTGAATTTCCAAAGGGATTGACTCTGTCCGAGCATATAGAAAACTTGTGTAAGGTTTTTGAAGGAGCTTTTCCAATGCCATCTCCTTCACCCAAAATATTAAGCACATCCATACAGGCTGTTTATGAAAAACATGGATGGACTTATAAAGACATTAATACAGGTGGAAGAGAATATCCTACATTATCTGAATTGTATACACAATTTGAAGAAGAAATGTCTAAAACATCATATGACGGAGAAATGAAGGGTAATGTACAGGCGGTATTGCAGGTGCGAATCGGAAGTTTGCTGGAACGTGAACGAAAGGAGATTTTTGATGTAAAAAGATCCATGATCAAGCCTGAAGAATGGCTGACCAAACCTGTTATTATTGAGCTGGAATCTTTAGGTGAGGGTCCTGCAAATTTCGTAACATTGTTATTGTGTACTCTGATTCGTGAAACACTAAAGGCGGATCCCTTGAAAGATAAGGAAAAGCCAATACGTCATGTTATCTTCATTGAAGAAGCGCATAACCTGATTGCTGAAAAAGCACAGGTTGACGCAGAGGATTCAAACCCTAAAATTGCTGCAACAGCATTTATTGTAAAAATGCTTGCTGAGGTACGTGCTTTGCGTGAAGGTATTATTATTGCTGATCAGCTGCCGACAGCTATGGCACCAGAGGTTATTAAGAATACAAATATCAAGCTGGTTCATAGACTTACATCAGGTGATGACAGAGAATTAGTGGGAAGTACAATGTCGGCAAGTCAGCTGCAAATGGAAAATATGGCTACTTATCTTCCCGGACAGGCTTTGTTCAGTTATGAAAAATTGCTCAGACCTTTTGAAATGCGGGTCTGCACTGTGGAGGAACACGGTGAAAAAACACCGAATGATTCTGAGCTGTATGAGATAATGCAGAAAAAAACCGGCTTTATTAATCTGCAGAAACAAAGGGCAGTATATGCGTTTGATGATTTGAAAAAGGAAACAGAAGAATTATACAAAGAGGAAACAGAAATAATTGAAGAACTATTCAGAGATGAAGCTAATCTCAGAATACCAAAAGCAAAATCTGCTTCTTTTTTAGAATGCTGTAAAAATCTGTTTCTGGAAATTATGAGGAAACAGAATAAACTTGATTCAGATTTTCAAAAACTATTCACTGAGGTCGATTACCTGGATAGTGATGTATTTACGGATTATTATGTTGCGGCAAGAAGCATTGGTCAGAGATTTAAAAAAGAATACGGCATATTCTGCTCAAAACTAAAATAATGAAAGGAATGTTGAATTATGGCTGGCAAAAGAAATTTAGAAACACGTAAAGAGAACGTAAGCGAGATAGGCAAAAGAATTGATGAGAAATCAGAGAGAACAAATCAGCTGGAAAAAGCAAAGACTGAAGCACGAGATGCAAGAATGAAAATTGAGAATATGGATAACCTTGATGAAGAGGCGAAAGCTGAGGGAATAAAAGCGACTAATGAAGCATATGAAAGCGCTGCAAAAGAAGCGAAAGAAGTTTCTAAAAAACTGGACGAAGACATTAAAGAATTAGAGGCACTCCGGCAGGAAACAAATGAGTCTCTGGAGGCTGCAAATGAAGCTAAAAGCCGTCAGGATGAACTGGAAAAAGCCTGTGCGGAAAATGGTATCATTTACCCTAAATCACGCAGCATGGAGGACAATATAAGCGGAAATAATAAATTATTAGAGGAGATTATTAAAAAAATGCAGGACGCAGACAAAATTGCGTCAAAGTTAAGCAACACCTGAAAGGGTGAATTCTCTGAAATGTCCTTTTCAGAAAGAATGTCTTCCATGAAAGATCCGGATATTCTGTCTGCAATTATAAAAGAAGGAAATAAAGGCAATAATCATGGTGCTTACGGCCGGCTGCAAAAAGATCAGAACATCTGGAATCCGGAAAGTATTACTTCATCTGATGATGCAACACGTCCAGAAGGTTCAAGAACACTTAATAAAGCATATTCCGATTTAAAAATAGCAAAAGGAACTGCAGCGGAAGAAGCTGTTTGCTTTTCTTTGCAGGACAAATTTTCTTCTATTGAAGTTCAGAAAAAAATAGCTATAGATTTAAAAGAATATACTAAATCAGATGTTATAGCAACCAATGCAAAAGAAAATGTTATGATAGGAGATATCTTAATAAAAAAGGGTGAATCCATGGGTATTGAAGTAAAGTGCGGAGAAAAAGAATATCTGTCTTCTGAAGTATCACATATTGATAAGCAGTTAACAGGATTTGATATTTATGAGAAGAATAATCCTTCCTCGAAATTTCACAAAATTGTTATGGTAACAGCAGATTACTATCAAATGAGTGATTGTTCAAGGAAGCGTCTGGATAAAACAGCAGACAATCACAACGCACATATTCATGTGCTTTCATTCTATGCACACGATATAACACAGACACTGGCAAGAATACAATAATATAATTATAAATGAGGAGGTTATTTTATGGGATTATTTGATCTGGCAGGCAGAGCTATTGGCGGCGCAGTAGGTTTTACAGCAAGTGTGGCAAAAGACGCATATGACGCAACTGTAGAAAACAAAATCCAACAGGAAACACAGGATTCATTTAGGTCTGCGGAAAGTTATATTTCACAAATCAGGATGAAAACAATTGAAAGAGGCAATAATCTAAAAAGGCAGACAATTGAAAATTTATATCAGACCGGACTGAAAAAAGCAATGAATACTATTACCAGAATCATTGGTTTGTCAAGCATCAGAAGTATAACAAGAAATTTGTTTTTTGATTATATCAAAGGAGAAAACGGTTTTAATGATCTTCAGAAATATGTCGATGAGGTGTACTGCAAGTATCTGGACAGACAGGATTTATCATATATTCAAAAATCACAGAAATTTCGTAATCTTAATGCAATTTACAAAGCTGAAGAAAAACAGTGGGTTAAAGATATACATAATATTATCACTGAATATCTTAAAGGAAACGATCCTGTAGGACATATAGATGAAGACATCATAGGAATAGAACTGTATTTAATTGATATAGCATATCTGTTTTTGCTGCTTGGAAAAATAACATCAGATGAAAACTATAACGAATTGTTCACTGCTGTCTGCAAATACTGTTACAAAAATACATATATGTTAAATTCCCTCCAGGAAAAAGAGTATGGAGTTTTTGATATAAACATCGGTGACAAATTATTAGACGACGGCTCAACATATGCGTCCATGGCAAAGAATGCCATAGAAGAAGCCAGAATACATTTAAGTGACAATGAATCCGGTTTTTTTGAAGGAATCAAAAAGTATTTAAGGCAGGCTGCTCTTGATAATTCAAGTGTAAACCTATGGCATTATGCAATGCTTACGCCCTTTGATCAGAGAGCTTTTGATCTTGCTGTACAGAACCGTAATTTTTTCACTTCGTCACTTTCAGACGATTTTGAGGTTATACTTGCTGAAATATATGTTAAAAACAAATTGGGCGGAAGCGAACTGGTTCTTCAGAATATTGATACTATTATGAACAGCGCTGCGACCAAAAATCCAAATTTTGCAAGGGGAATATGCTCTTTTCTTGCATGGATGGAATGTTATGACCTTGAGTATGAGGTTTTAAAGCAGACTGTTGCAAAAAAAATTCAGTTATCTGAAGAAATGCAGAAAAGACTTGCATTTCTGGCAGAAGGCGGAAAGGCAGTATCAATAAAAATATATAATCCCGGAAATGATTCATCATTCTGCTTTGATACACATTCACTGGAATGGAGAAAAGAAGAATTCGAAATGTTGATTCATAAGCTGCAGGCAAGCAAATCAAACTTAAAATATGCACTTGTTCTGAAAGGATGGCATAAACCTTTTTCGATCCAGTATGGAAAAAAATTTACAATTGAAGCATTGGAAAGAGAATTTGACAATCTGGTGTCTGACTTTGAGGGTGAAGTGGTTCTGGAAAAGAAATCTGCTTATGCTTTGAATGTGAATAATATGTCATATGATTCAGCATATATTTTCCGTTTTACATCTGAACGCAACAGAGGTGTTAACGTTCTATTTGAATGTGAAAAATTCGGGCGAAATCTGCAGCTGAACATACTTGTAACATTTATGCCTGACAATGATATGGATTATGATGATATGCTCAGATATATTTTATCAGCAAAAGACAGTATATATGTAAAGAGCTTTTTAGAATCTATTTTACAGGCTATTGATGCTTCACTGAACAATAGACCTGCTTCAATTTATGACTGATAAGGAGGTATCGACATGGCTGAATTAACAAAGGAACAGCATGAATCATTTGAATACATAATGCAGGAAAGAATATATCACAGTAATGCTGTATCAGCATTTGAAATTTTTAAATGCTACGTTAAAGGAGAATACGGCTTTCCTAAAGATACTGAAAAGGCATTTGAATATCTGAAAATCTCATCAGACTTATGCTATCCACCTGCTTTGTATGTGATAAGAGCATTATATCAGGGCAAGGAAGTGTTTGGAATTAAAGGCAAAAAGGATTTAAGAAAATATGTGGACGCTCTTGAAAGACTGAGTGCCGCTGATAGTATTTATGATTATTCTGCCCTTGACGAAGAACAAAAAAACAGGTTCTGCAAACTGCAGTGGGAAGCTATGGCTGAATTAGGAAAACAATATATCATTGAACCGGAATTATATAATGAAGACAATTATAAGGGATACTGTCTTTCATTATGTGCCGCAATTAACGCAGGACTTCCGGAGGCTTATTTCTCCCTTGGCTTTTATTATGATTGCTACAGACCGCCAAATTATGCTGTATCAAATTCATTACTGAAAAAACGAGGCAATTTAGGCACTGCGCTGTACTATTATGAAATGGCAATCAATAGCGACGACGAAGAGTACTCTAATCTTGCAATGGTAGCCTACAATAAATTAGCACAAGAAATCAATGAAAGAGAATGCCGAACGGAAGAAAGCATGATTCCATATTATACTAGATAACAGGAGTTGATTATATTATGTGTATTGCAATATTCATTATACTGGTCTTAATTGTTGCCGGCGTGATAGCTGCATCTTTAGTGGCAAGGGAAAACGAAAAACAGCGTCAGAAACAATTAGAAATGGAGCAGCTTGAAAGACAAAGACAATTAGAGGAAGCTGAACGAATTGAAAGAGAACGCAAGGCTAAAGAACAGGCACGTCTGAAAGCTGAAGAAGCTTTAAAAGCTCAGTACAACAGTGTCTTGGAAGACTTGTCAAATCTGGCTTACAAGGCTGTAAATGATGACAGATT
>JAQXHO010000141.1 GCA_029007315.1 Oscillospiraceae bacterium | reverse complement strand
GAAATCTGGTAAACCTTTATCTTGTCTGCAACGTCCATTCCGTCCTGCTTTGTGTTATGCAGAATCTGGAGCTGAGTTACAAAGGGATCGGACATATATCCATAGTATATGGAATTTCCGCTGCGCACCAGCGGGTAGCCTTTATACATGAAATAATTCTGCGGCATATTAATCCTCCTTTTTGGTTGTATTAACTCCATGACATGATGAAGTCCTTGTCGGTGTTGAAGATGCTCATATTTTCCTTCAGAGTATCAATGAATGAGCTGCGGCATCTGAAACTTGATATACCGTTAATGGTTATAAGACAGGTGTAGCTGTCCTGGCGGTAGAAGCATATCTCCTGTTCCTTTTTGCCGTTTTTGGTGTGGAAGTAAAGTACAGCTTCCGGTTCACCAACCGGCTTTTCATCAATTGCAGTGCCTTCAGCAGTTGTCTGGAGAAGGAATGTGTAAAACTTTCTGTAGCGCTCAGTATCAACGGATTTTCCGTTAAGCTTAACAGCAGCGTCAGTCTTGTCATTGCCTGTAATGTCGAATTCCATATCCTCCATGCCCTCTGCACTGAGAGTCAGCTTGTCGATATCCCAGACGTAGGTTGCCAGAACAAGGCTTGACGCAAGATCTGTAGGAGTTACAGACGCCCATACGCATTTGTCCTCAGCCATGGCATATATCACGTCAACGCCTTCAAGCATTACAGGATAGTATGATTTTGAAGTGCCGCTGTCCTCGTCTGTTTCGGTGAATTTATCACCGATATTCAGAGTGTATGAATTGCCGTCGTCGCAGTCCATTACAGCTGTACCGAAGGGCGTGTCAAGACCATATTCAGAAAGGTCTTTCTTTTCGGGATAGGTTTTCAGAATTTTAGCGGCTGAAGCACCGAACATTCCTGTTATAACATCAGTTGAACGCTCAACGCTGAGATAAGCCGGTATAGGAGATACCATTTCGTGGTTTGAAGCAGTTCCGCCTGTATTTTCGTTGTTTGCGTCCTGTACGTAGGAAAGCTTTATCTCATAGTCCATATCCTCACGGTTTATTGTGAGATAATTTACAATGGGATATTCCTCCTCAGCAGGAGCATTCAGCATTACAAGGGATAAAAAGCTGTCAGCTGAATTCGAATAATTAGCAGTGAGAGATGTTTTAACGGCATAAACCGTATCATCGCCCTCAATGGCAAAGTAATTGTTTTCTCCGTCGGAAACAGAGGAGCCGATTCTGAAAGCAAAGCTGCTGCCGTCGTCGAAGTGAATGGTTCCCTTTGCAGCGTCGCTGCCCAGACCGTATTTGTCCATATCGGAGCAGTCTTCAAGGACAACGGAGCTGGCAGTAAGGGACGCCATATTGTTGGCAAGGGTGCTGATAAGGGCTGTGTTTGTGGGAAGCTCTTCCCAGCCCTTCACTCCGAAAGCCACAGAGGTATCTGTTGCCTCATCAGCCTTCTGAGTGCGTACTACAACAAATGAGCCTGTGCTGTTTTCAACGTCAATAGAGGCAACATTATCAGCTGACTGAGCTGAAAGCACCAGATCCTGCGGGTCCACAGTGGTGACAGCGGCAGAAATTTCAGCTTCGCTGCTGCTTTCCTCTGCAGCCTGCTGACGTGAAACAAGTACAACCGCCGCAGAAAGTCCTGCAATAAGAACGCAGCCGCCTGCGAGTCCCAGTATTTTTTTGTTCATAGTACAAAATCCTTTCCGCCGTGATTAACGGCTTCTTCTGCGGATAGCCACAACAATACCGCAGAATACAACGATCAGCGGTATTACCGCCCAGACTATCCATTTGATCATATCAATTTTTTCTGTTGTAATGTCAAGTGTGGAAGCAGTGATGCTCTTGGAAGCGATTACTGTGCCGGAATCCTCCTTGCCGCAGATAGTATTCAGTGCGCTGATCACATAGTCGCCATTATTATATGCAGAGTCCGACAGGATCATGGAATCTACCATGGATAATGATGTCAGTACAAGCATATCGCTTTCATAAATAGTGCCGTCTGTATTTACCTGGTTTGTAACAACGCAGGCAACTGTACGGGCTTTCTTTTCAGCAGCTTCCTCTTCGGAAACGTCAGTGCTTTTTAGCACCAGTTCTGTGGAGCTTTCTGTGGTCTGCCACAGCGGTTCAACAACCTTGCCGTTGTTGAGCTTTTCTTCAATGATTGGTCTGCCGAAGGGAGCAACTACAGGCAGTGAGGAATTTTCAAGGCTGCCGCTGTAATCCTGTGATGCGATAGTTACGCTTGGAGCAATAATTGAACGTCCGCTGCTGTAGTATGCGTCATAGGTGTTTACAACCTGGCTCTTGTCCTCTGCGTCGTTTACAATGCTCTTTGAAATGGTAATGTTCCAGTCCTTCAGGAATGCGTCAAGGTTTGGTGTATCGCCCTGTGTATAGTCAGCGATATACAGCAGATGTCTGCCGTACTTTCCGTCGTTATACATGAAATCTGACAGGCGCTTTGAAGCGTCAACGCTGATATCATTTACAGGTGCAGGCAGCACCAGAATGTCATAATCCTCTGTGCTAAGCTCTGAGGAAGCTATGTCAAGCTCTCTTGTAACGTCGTAGCCGTTGTCGTCCAGAAGAGTTGCCAGGCTTTCCACAGCATAGACATTACCCTGTGTGGCGCTGAAGATATAGTCACTGTTTGCCTTTTCAATAAGACCTACACGCTTTACATTTGCGTCAGTAACATTCATAATGGCATTGGTAAGGAGCTGTTCACCCTTGTAGCCTGTGATAATATCCTGGAATGCGCACTGACCGTACATATACTGATAGTACAAATTTGTATCAATGTCGAACATATCAAGAATGCCGAAAACCTTTACACGTTCGCCGCAGGATACGATAACAGCGCCGGAGGCAATATTGCCGCCGTACATTTCCTGGTACTTGCTGAGAATATCCGGGTCCTTTGTGGTATCGAAGTAGGTTACGCTGACATGGTCTGAATAATCCTCATACTTGGAAAGAGTTTCGCTCACCATCATTTCAGATGTGCCGAGAAGGGTCTTGATCGTATCCTTTTCAACTGAAATGGCAATTTCAACGTCCTTGTCGAGATTTTTTACATAGTCAATGGTTTCCTCTGAAACCTCGTAGATATTGTCAGAGGTAAGGTCCAGACGGATATTTGTAAGCATACCCACAAGAACATTCACAAGGATAACCACAACGATGACCACTGCGGTAACAGCTGTTGCCATGGTGCCGTATTTCAGCTTTTTGCGCATTTTAAGCTTTTTGCGCTGCTTGTCGGTCATATTGTCATTTTCTAAAATTTCCTGCATATTTTCTTTCATATTGCAAAACCTCCTTATCTCCAGCGGCGTGTTTCAAGGACACGAACTGTCAGGAAGTTAAATATAGCAGCCGTGCTTACATAGAAAAGCACGCTGGACAGATCGAAGAGTCCGCACGTAAAATCATAAAATTTATTGTAGAATGAAAGAGCGTTCATGCCTGCCGCAATAACTTCCACTACAGGCTGGAACAGCTCAGGTACGCTTGCGCTTTCCACAAAGCCTGCCAGGGACTGAACAATGCACATTACGAAAATAAGCAGCAGTCCGATAATATAAGCAATGAACTGATTTTCTGTAAGGGATGAAATAAGTATGCCTACAGAAATAAATGCAGCACCCAGAAGGATAAGCGCAATGAAGTTTGCCAGAACAATGCCCCATGCCACTGTGCCGAAGAAGCTGAGTATAAGGGCGTATACAAAGATAATGGCAACGCCGATGGAATACATTGCAAGAGCTGCAAAATATTTTCCCAGAACGATTCCGCCCAGGGAAACAGGAGCAGTCAGAAGTCCCTGTTCAGTTTTCTTCATTTTTTCCTCGCTGAAGCTGCGCATTGTAAGCACGGGAATCAGCAGGAAGCAGGCCCAGAAGAGCATGGAGAAAAATCCGGACATATCCGAAACACCACGGGACAGTGTATTGATAAAGAAGCATACACCTGCAAACAAATAGAAAATAGTCAGATAAACATAAGCTATGGGAGAGGTAAAGAATGCTCCCATTTCACGTCTGAAAATCGCACCCATTATTCTTCTCCTCCTTCTGTTTCCGGTGTTTCTGATGCGGCGCTTTCGGAGGTTTCCTCCTGTGCCGGTTCTTCAGTTTCCTTTGCAGCTTCCGCAGCCGCCTTCTGTTCCTCCGGTGTTACGAATCTGATAACCGGAGTATTTTTCTTCTTTTCTGTGACTTCGTCGCTCATTGTTATTCTCATGAAGATATCTTCAAGGGTCATTTCGTCGTTTGCCATTCTGTAGATTGACCAGCTGTGTTCACGGCACATTTCATTGAGCATAACTCTGATATCCGCACCCTCTTCCATTACGATCTCATAATCGAAGATGCCGCCTTCATGCTCCATATCCGCACGGACGCTTGTAACGCCTGGAATTTTTCTTATTGCCTCCAGAACCTCTTCACGGGCGCCGTCAAGACGGAGATTCATTCTGTTGATATTTGATACGCTCTTTGTAAGGTTTTCCAGAGTATCGTCAGCGGCGATTTTGCCCTTGTTGATAATGATAACACGGTCGCAGACAGCCTGTATCTCAGACAGGATATGTGATGAGAGAATAAGAGTATGACGCTTGCCCAGTTTCTTTACAAGGTTTCTTATCTCGATTATCTGCTTAGGGTCAAGACCAACCGTAGGCTCGTCCAGAATGAGTATAGGCGGATTTCCGATAAGTGCCTGGGCAATGCCCACTCTCTGACGGTAGCCCTTTGAAAGGCGGCGGATAATTCTGTTTGAAACGTCTGTAAGCTTGCACAGACTGCATATCTCAGTAAGATGAGCTTTTCTTGGGAGCTTGCATTTTTTCAGGTCGTATACAAAGTTAAGGTAGCCCATAACCGTCATATCCTGATAAAGCGGAGGAAGCTCCGGAAGATAGCCTATATTGGATTTTGCTTTAATGGGATTTTCCAGAATGTCAGTGCCATTGATAAGCGCCTGACCAGAGGAAGAGCTGATGTAGCCGGTGAGCATATTCATAGTGGTGGATTTACCTGCGCCGTTAGGACCCAGGAAGCCGAGTATTTCGCCGTCTTCAATGGTGAAGCTGATATTGTCCACAGCCAGATGCCCGCCGTAGTATTTTGTAAGGTTTTTTACCTCAATCATTGACAAATGCCTCCTTTAATTTTTTCAAGCACAAATGCACTGCAATTATACATCTGCATTGTGATGATACTGTGATGATGCACTGAAAGCTCAGGACAGTCTTTCAATTCCCATGCGTATTCTGCGGAGAGTTTCCTCCTTGCCAAGAATAGCACAGAGATCCGTACCGCCGCCCGGTGTACACTGCTTTCCGGAAACGGCTGTTCTCAGAGGCCACAGCATAAAGCCGTTCTTCACCTCAAGCTCTGCAATAAGTCCGAATACAGCCTCATGTATCTTCTCAGCTGTCCAGTCTTCCAGTGATTCCAGTACAGGCAGAAGCTTTGTGAGAGCTTCAAGAGATGTTTCGGGAGTTGTCTTCATCTTTTTATGGCGGTACATTTCGGTGTCATAATCCGGCAGTTCATCAATAAAATCTATCTGCTCTGCAATATCGGTGAAAATTTCAGTTCTGGGCTTCAGAACACGGCAGAGAAGAGCCATATCCGCAATTTCACGCTTTACAGCCTTCTTTATATACGGCACTGCAATTTCCGCATACTGTTCCTCTGTAAGGGCAGCAATGTATTTTGCATTTATGGCACGAAGCTTCATGTCGTCAAAAATAGCAGGTGATTTGCTTATGCCCTTTATGTCGAAAACCTCGCAAAGTTCCTCTATGGAATATATCTCCTGTTCACCTGTAGGCGCCCAGCCTAAAAGGCAGATGTAATTGATAACAGCTTCGGGAAGATAACCCTTTGCCATGAGATCCTGGAATGATGCGTCGCCGTTTCGCTTTGAAAGCTTGTGGGACTGATCCTTCATAACAGGTGCGCAGTGGATATATACCGGCACGTCCCAGCCGAATGCCTTGTACAGAAGATTGTACTTGGGCGCAGATGAAAGGTACTCGTTTCCTCTTACAACGTGGGTAATGCCCATGAGATGATCGTCTACAACGTTTGCAAAGTTGTATGTAGGCATTCCGTCTGTCTTAATGAGGATCTGGTCGTCCAGGGTACTGTTTTCCACTGAAATGTCGCCGTAAATCTCGTCGTGGAATGTTGTGGTGCCTGTAAGAGGCATTTTCTGGCGGATAACGTAGGGCAGACCTGCGTCAAGCTTCGCCTGAACCTCTTCCTTTGAAAGGTCACGGCAGTGACGGTCATACATGGGGTCAAGATGAGCCTCCTCCTGTGCCTTTCTTACGCTGTCAAGTCTTTCCTTGTCGCAGAAGCAGTAGTAAGCCTCGCCCTTTTCAACCAGCTGTTCTGCATATTCCTTGAACATTCCCATTCTTTCGGACTGTACATAGGGACCCACAGGGCCGCCGATATCCGGACCTTCGTCCCAGTTCAGACCTGCAATACGCAGGGTGTTGTAAATTACATCAACCGCACCTTCAACATATCTTTCCTGGTCGGTGTCCTCAATACGGAGAATGAAGTCGCCGCCGTTCTTTTTAGCGATAAGATAGGCATAAAGCGCAGTTCTCAGATTGCCGATGTGCATATATCCCGTAGGACTTGGAGCAAATCGTGTTCTGACTTTATTTTCCATGGAATTTCTTCCTTTCCTGTATAGTTTCCGCAAGTATGCGGGCATTTTCGCAGTCCTGCGATATTGCCGCTTTAAGTGCGGTTATATTATCAAATTTTCTTTCGGGACGCAAAAAACGCAGAAGCTCAGTCACGCAGTACTCTCCGTACAGATTGCCCTTAAAATCAAAGAGATTAGTTTCCGCCAAAGGAATATTCTCCTCTGAAACGGTAGGCTTTACGCCTATATTTGTAACGCCGAAGAATTTTCCGCCGTCTGTTGTCACACGGCTGAGATACACGCCTCTTGCAGGCACAAGCTGACCTTTACAGAAGCGCTGATTTATTGTGGGAAAGCTTATTGTCCTTCCGAGAGCCTTTCCGTGAATGACCTCTCCGCATATTTCGTAGGGTCTGCCAAGAAGTTCAGCTGCCTTTTCCGGTTTTCCGCCGCTTAAAAATTCTCTTATCCGGGTAGATGATACACGGCTGCCTTCAAGGTTTACCGCTTCCACCGCCACAGCTTCAAAGCCCATTTGTCTTCCGAACTCCGAAAGCTCTGAAAATCCCCATGCAGCTCCCTTTCCGAAACGGAAATCTCTTCCGCAGAATACCTTTTTCACATTGAGAATGCCTTTCAGAATATCCCGGCAGAAGCCTTCGCCGTCCATTTCGCCTATTTCTGCAAAACTGCCTGTGTAAACCCTTTCAATGCCCATTTCCCGGAGAATATCTTTCTTGTGTTCCTCCGTGCAGAGAAATTCAAAGGGTTTGCCGTGTTTTTTCGGAAAGGTTTCCGTGTTGAAGGTAAAGGCACAGGGCAGAAGGCCCTCCGCCTTGCTTCTGACCGCCGCTGAGATCACCTTCTGATGCCCCAGATGAACGCCGTCAAAAAGTCCCAGTGCCGCCGCACTTTCCTGTGAAAGCGGCTTTGTAATATTTATCATAACAAGGGTTCTTACCTTTCCTCAAAATTCTTTCCAATGCAAAGCTCGCTCTTTTCAAAGTCAGCCTTTGCGGTTCCGATGAACACGCCGTCACAGCCGTAAACCCTGTAATCCTCCGTGCCTTCCTTTATATTATGTATCCGCATAAGGTCAAGCTTTACGCCGTTGCGGTACATTCTGGACTGCACATCATTAAGACGAAGCTTAGGATATGCTTCAAAGAGCCTTTCTATAGGGATAAGGAGCTTTTCCGTTTCGCCTGCGTCTGCGGCTGCCTGCACCTCCTCAAAGGTATGGCATTCGGAAAGCAGAAATCCCGACGCCATGGTGCGGCAAAGTTCAGTCATAACAGCGCCGCCGCCAAGAGCTTTTCCCATATCGTCAAGCAGGGTTCTTATATATGTGCCTTTTCCGCATTTCACTGAAAGGACCGCCTCCTGCTTTTCCTCGCAGAAATCTTCAAGGTCAATGCCGTATATCTGCACTTTTCTTGCAGGACGTTCGATCTCTATGCCCTTTCTTGCAAGCTCATAAAGGCGTTTTCCTCCCACGGATACTGCGGAATACATAGGCGGCAGCTGCTTTATTTCTCCTGTAAACTGCGGAATCACAGCCTTCAGCATATCCTCTGTAATGTGCATTTCCGGGTATTCGGTGAATTCACTGCCCCAGATGTCAAGGGTATCGGAACTCATTCCGAAACGCACCCTTGCTCTGTAGGTCTTGTCCTGGCAGGGCATTATGTCGCAGGCTTTTGCGGCAGTTCCGGCAAGTACAGGCAGAACGCCTGTTGCCATAGGGTCAAGAGTTCCCGTATGGCCGAGCCTTTTCATGTGAAGAATGCCTCTGAGCTTTCCGATAACGTCGAAGGACGTAAACTCTTCTGGCTTGTTCATGCAGAGGATACCGTTCACGATTTCTGCATTCCTTTCCTAACAGCTTCAACCAGCTGTTTTTTAACCTCTTCCGCAGTGCCTTCAATGCAGCAGCCTGCGGCTTTCACATGACCGCCGCCGCCGAAGTTCTGGCAGATTGCGGAAACATTCACCCAGTCAGCAGAACGCATAGACACTCTGAAAACGCCCTTTTCACGTTCCTTCAGCACAATGCTTACCTGTGCGCCCTCAACCTGCAGAGGAAATCCGGATACACCTTCAAGCTCTGATTCCTCAATGCCGTACTTGTCCATAAGTTCCTTTGTGATGCACACAAGCATACATTTTCCGTCAAGATGACTTTCCAGCTGTTCTGTCAGTATCTTGTCAAGCTGCATTCTTCCCATGCTCTTGACAACAAACATTTCCCTGTTTATGCGGGCATAGTCTATATCCGGATGCTGCTCCATTATTTCCGCAACTATGTGAAGAGTTCTTGCTCCTGTGTTGTCATACATAAAGCAGCCTGTATCCGTAGCAATTCCTGTATAAAGGCAGACTGCCATTTCCTTTGTAACGGCAACCTTCATTTCCTGCAAGATCTCATATACCACCTGGCAGGCAGCAGCAGCCTTGCCGTCAAGGCAAAGCTCCTTTGCGTAGCCGGAATTTGAGATGTGGTGATCTATGCACAGGTCAACCTTTCCTGCATACTGCTCTGAAAGGCTGCCGCCGAACAGCTTTTCATCTGCCACGTCAGATGAGATAATAATTTCCGGCTCGAAATATTCCAGGGTCTGGGTTTCCGGCAGCATGAAATGATACCTTGAAGGTATCTCATCACTGCAAAGCACTCTTGCTCTTTTTCCAAGGCTCCGGAGTGCCATTGCCAGTGCATAGCCTGAACCGATGCAGTCACCGTCAGGGCTTCTGTGAATGAGTATATATGCGTTATCAGATTCCAGCAGACGTTTAGCAGCCTGCTTAACTGTGATACTGCTCATTCCTGTTCTTCCTCCTTTGGCTCTTCCTCTACGGAAGGCTGAACATGGTGGAGCATTTCGTTTATCCTTGCACTGTGGGCAATGGAATCATCTGCAATGAAGTGGAGGGCAGGCACCTTGCGCATTTTCAGTTTTCTGAAAACCTCACGCTTTATATACCCCTCGGCACTTCGGAGTCCCTTAGCGGACTGTTCTGCCTTTTCCTGTCCGCTAAGACTTGACACATATATTTTGCAGTTTGAAAGATCTCTCGACAGCTCCACACGGACTATTGTCAGAAGAGGGTCGATTCTGGGGTCTTTGAGTTCACGAAGAACCGCTGTCAGCTCTCTGAAAAGATCCTCTTCTGTACGGCTTATATTAAAACCTGCCATTAATCTCTGTACTCCTCCATAATAAACGCTTCGAAAATGTCGCCTTCCTTGAAGTCACGGAACTTTTCAAGTGTGATACCGCACTCGTAGCTTTCTGTAACTTCCTTTACATCGTCCTTGAAACGTTTAAGGCTTGACATCTTATCCTCTGCAATAACAACGCCGTCACGTACAATACGTATCTGGCACTGTCTTGTAACCTTGCCGTTCAGAACATAAGCACCTGCAACTGCGCCTACATTGGAAATCTTGTAAACCTGTCTTACCTCAATGCGTCCCATAACAACTTCACGGAATTTCGGGTCAAGCATACCCTTCATAGCTGTTTCAACGTCTTCAATTGCGTCATAGATTACACGGTATGTTCTGATCTC
>JAQXHO010000140.1 GCA_029007315.1 Oscillospiraceae bacterium | reverse complement strand
TGATGAGTATAACTTCAAAAACTATACACAAACCATATACAATGGAGAAAATGGTCTTCCCGGCGGAAAGGCAAATGATATTGTAGAGACAAAGGACGGTGTTATCTGGATAGGTACATACGGCGGTCTTTATCGTTACTGCGGAAACGAGATGAAATGGATGAATAATTTTGAATCTGTCAAGACAGTAAACTGCCTGTACACAGATGCATCAGGCAGAATGTTTATTGGTACTAATGACAACGGATTATCCATTTATATGAACGACCAGATAACAAATATACTGAATAAAAATGACGGATTGCCATCAAATTCGGTTCGCTGTATTACAGAAAGCTCTGATGGATTGTATTATGTGGGAACAACGGACAGTCTTGTTGTTCTTAAAATTTCCGACGGTCTTAAAGTTTATGACATTATTTCCGATATAGTTTATGCTAAAAGCATATCTGCTGATGATAAAGGAAATATCGCAGCCGTATCAGATGACGGTACATTGTATCTGGTAAATGGACTTGAAACTGTGGCTGAACTTGACAGAAACAGGAAGGATGAAAGATTTACCTGCTGTTCTTTTGATGACGAGGGATTATTGTATGCCTGTTCATCAGGAAATACCATATCAATTTATGATATTTCCGAAAATGAGATCAAGGAAACGGGTATAATTGAATGCGGAGAACTTTCAGATCTTGCTTCTATTGATACGACAGATGACGGAACAATGTTTGTATGTGCTGATAATGGTGCAGGATATATTACCTCTGAAAAAACTTTTGAAAATATTGAACTGAATCGCTTTAACAGTTCTATCGAACATATGATCAAGGATTATCAGGGAAACTATTGGTTTGCATCATCAAGACTGGGTCTTATGTGCCTTCGTAAAACTGTATTTACAGAAATAGGAGAGTATGACGGCTTATCAGGAAATGTTGTTAATACTGTAATCAAATGGCAGGATATTTTATATTCAGGAACAGACAGCGGCCTTGAAACAATAGGCGAAAATGAGATCAGCAGAAAGCTTACAGATGCGCTTGAAGATGTAAGAATACGTTGTTTAAAAACAGATTCAGAAAATAACCTGTGGATATGCACAAGCGGCAAGGGTATATGGCGTGTTACTCTTGATGGAACGATTACTGAATATAATAGCATGAGCGGAGCATCAGGAGATAAATTTCGCTGCGCCATTGAAACAAGTGATGGTATTATTGCTGCAGCAGGAGATTATGGCATTTCCTATATAAAGAACGGTAAAATAATAAAAACAGTTACCTCTGATGATGGACTGTCAAATCCAAAAGTTCTTTGCCTTTTTGAACGTGAAAACGGTGAAATTCTTGCTGGTACAGACGGCAACGGAATTGCTGTTATAAAGGACGGAAAAATAATCAGAAATATTAAGCAGGAGGACGGGTTAAGTTCAGACATCATTTTAAGAATAGTAAACAATTCTGATAATAAAGACTGCTTTGTTGTTACAGGTAACGGAATCTGCTATATGGACAATGAAAATCAAATACAGATACTTAACAATTTCCCTTATTACAACAACTTTGAAATCATAGAGGGACTAAACAATGAATTGTTTGTTACTTGCTCCGCAGGAATATTCGTGGTTGATAAGGATGAACTACTTTCCGGCGAAACAATAAACTATCTGCTTCTTGACTCCAAGAAAGGTCTGAGACCTGCACTTACTCCAAATTCATGGAATTATATAGATGAAAACAACAATATTTATCTGTCAACAGATACAGGGATAGTTCATTTTAATCTGAATATGTATGATATTCCTATGAGGTCATGCCGAATGTTGCTTAAAGAACTTCATGCAGACGGCGAGAGTATTGTTATTGAAAAAGGTGTTGAAACAGTCATTCCCTCAAGAACAAACGAAATAGTATTCACTCCTGAAATTATAAACTTTTCTGTAAATTCACCAGAGATCAGTGTTTTTATGGAAGGCTTGGACGAATCGCCTGAAATTATATCACAGAACGAACTGACCAGCATTGCTTACTCTAATATTCCCTATGGAAAATATGTGCTTCATCTGGCAATACTGGACAGCAAAACAGGAGATGTTCTTGCCGAAAATACATATAAAATTTTCAAGGAAGCTGAACTGTTTGAGAAAAAATGGTTTGTATTTTATGCAATTATTATTCCATTAATAACCGTCGCATATCTCACATGGCTGGTTGCAAGGACAAAAATTCAGAAAATACTTTATAATCAAAAAAGAGAAATTGAATTTACTAAGAAACAAATTAAAATGAGCAACGAAACAATTCTTACAATTGCAAGAACTGTTGATGCAAAAGATGAGAACACAAGTC
>JAQXHO010000139.1 GCA_029007315.1 Oscillospiraceae bacterium | reverse complement strand
CTTGATGATATCGGCTGTTTTGTTGTGCTTGATAAAACTGAAAATATGGAATTTCCAGTACAGGAAATGGAATTTTCGGAAATCCTTATGATAGAAGAGAAAGCCTATCTGCATGGTGTCAGAATACTCGGTGACAGTTACGGTGAGGACATCTTTCTGCCTGTTGAGGTGGTTAAATGCTGAATATACCGAGAGTAGCTCAGTATGCAAGATTCTCCAGTGATAATCAGCGAAGTGAATCAATCGATGCCCAGATAAGAGCCATGAATCAGTTCTGCAAGCAGAATCACTGGCAGGTAGTATCAACCTATACGGATGAAGCACGTTCCGCCACAACTGATAACAGACCTCAGTTCCAGCAGATGATAACCGACAGCAGTAAGGGGCTTTTCGATATCGTGCTTGTCCATAAGCTTGACAGATTCAGCAGAGACAGATATGACAGTGCGATTTACAGGAAAAAGCTGAAGCGAAACAAGGTCAGACTATGCAGCGTACTGGAAAGAATGGATGATAGCCCTGAAAGCATCATGATGGAGTCGGTACTGGAAGGCATGGCAGAATACTACAGCAAAAACCTCGGACGTGAGGTTATGAAGGGTATGAAGGAAACTGCTTTGCAGGCCAAACATACCGGCGGATCTCCTCCGCTTGGATTTGATATCGATAAGGACAGAAAGCTTGTCGTTAATCAGCATGAAGCCGAAGCTGTGAAAATAATATTCCAGATGTATGCTGATGGTCATGGTTACCTCTCGATTATTAACTACCTTAATGAACACGGATATAAGACGAAAAAAGGTAAGTTGTTTGGTAAGAACAGCTTATATGAGATTCTCAACAATGAGAAGTACACCGGGGTTTATGTGTTCAACAAATCTGCATCAAAATCCGACAGCAGACGGAACAATCACGCTTACAAGACAAATGACCAGATCATTCGTATAGAGGACGGATGTCCTGCAATTATCAGCAAAAAGCTCTTTGAGAAGGTTCAGAGAATTAAATCCAAAAATCGACGAAACACAGGCCGCTATCACAGTAAGGAATTCTACCTGCTGACCGGCAAGTTGTTCTGTAGTATTTGCGGAAAGAGACTGCAGGGTAATCTACGATTCTCAGGTGAGCGTAAAAACAGACTTTCTACTTATCGTTGCCCGACTCTGAAAAAGGTTTGTAAAAACAAAGAGGTAAACAAGGATTATCTTGATGCATATATAATTGATGTGCTTAGTGAGCATATCTTCAACAGTAAGTCGCTTAGAAAAATAGTCAATAAAATCAACGCATATATCAAGAAGTACAACGCTGCATATGACAGCAACTATGACAGGATTAAGTCAGAACTTGATACTGTTGTTAATAGCCTTTCAAATATAACTGATGCTATAGAGAAAGGCATGATAACTGATGCTTTAATTCAGCGAGCAGAAGAACTTGAAGAAAGAAGATTTGCTATACAGGAAAATCTCAATGCTATGCATCATTATACCCCTGTCAATTACAATGATTATTCATCCCTGATCAGCGAATTCAGAAGTCTGAAAAGAGGAACAGAACCTTTCCGCACCTTTGTTCAGCAGTATGTCGAGAAGATAATGGTTTACCCCTATCACCTTGAAATAGTGCTAAATACCGGTCTTGGAATAACCAATGAACTTAATGAAACTATAACCATAAGACGTGGCGATTTATATGCCATGTTCGGATCACGAGTATATGAGGAGGACTAAAAATGTTTGAAGCCAATAAAAAGCGTTATCTTACAAGAGGCGTAAACGAGACAATCCCTTTTGAAATTCAGCTGTTTCTCTGGGAGGCAGTTGATAATATGCCTGCTCCCAAGGATTACCTGCAGGTCTTTAAGCTGAGTATCGAAAACGGCTTGCAGGCAATACATCATACATCAGAACAGCCTGAGTTTGACATGACCTACATCCTTACAACTGTCAGCAACGCTGTAGAAGCCAAGATATATATCATCGATGACGGAGAACAATGCACAATGCTGCTTGCTGAGGAATACTGAGCAAAGAATGCAGAGCTTTTGTGACATCTGAGTTTTCCAAAATTTCGAGGAATCACCTGATAATAATATTTCGTAAGATTTTATAACATTATTTTATAAAATATTATTGAAAGGCGGTTATGATAATGGATACAAACATTTTCGTACTTGACTACAAGTTTTCCAATCCGATAGCAATGGACAGAGCTTTAGAGATTGTTGAGGAGTTTATCGATTTAAACAAGGATGGAACCCTTGATTATACGGTTAAAGAGATAATCCGTTCAATTGATGAAAACTTCTACAATGGTCTTAGCAGAGGCGACAAATGCAGAGTCGGCAGAGGAATCAGCACTCTCTATAACAAGGGTCAGATTTTCTACTTCGACAGAGGCGGTACAAAAGGTGTTACTAACACCTACCATGTAATAAAGCATTGAACCTCAACGCTGCATATACTGAATACTGACAAAAGAATATCCCTAAGTCACGAATGTGGCTTAGGGATATTTTCGCTTTATGGAATGTTTATTTTTTTATTTTAGAATCTGTTTGAGGCACGGTAATGCCTCGCATTTTGTATATCAGTTCTCTGCCTTCTTCCGTATTTTTCACGAACATACACAGAGAGTCGCAAATAGGATTAAAGCTGTCAACAGACTTGTCGATTTTTCCATTTTCGTTAAGGTACATCATTCTGTTGAACTCAGGAATAACTGCAAGAATAAGCTCCGGATTCTCTTTTTTTATACGCTGACAGATTCTGTTGATAACATTTACTCTTCCCCATGTCAGAGAGTGTTTCTTTGCATCGCTCATTCCTTTAGCAAGAGCGTCAAGTAATTCTGCCGGAGGAAGCTTTATAGTGCAAATTATCGGACTTCCTGCGTGAATTGTTACCTGATAGTCTCCGTGATCTATTATATCTACTATTTTATCCGAATTGATATATGTCTTCTTTATCCGGAGAGCAACTGCTGTTGACAGCCTTTCACCTGAGTTGTATTCCCCGAATTGTAAAAGGTGTTCAATCAGCATTTTCCTCATTTGTGAAAACCGAGGCATGATAGTCTGAGAATAATGTTTTTCTGCATACGCTTTAATTTCCTGATAGACCTTTTCAAATGCTATGCCGGATACTCTCTCTTCGTCCTGAGTGAAAAAATATGCTGCGATAATCTCAAGAACCTTTGCCTTATCATACGTTGCTTTCGTTCCCATTGTCGTCTCCTCTATCAATTGTGATTCTGCCGCAAACAGCAGATTCTTCAAAGTACTCCAGTATTGTTTTTCTTGCCTCATCGTCATGGCATAAAATAACAATTGTGTCGATGTCGAAGGAGGCGAAAAGAATTTGCTTTGAGAACTTTTCTTTCAGTTCATGGGACAGATAATACAGATGACCGGCTTTGTCGGTCATACTAACGTCTGAACCGTTAAGCCTTATAAATATCCATGGCGTTTTGTCTTCCATTCTTCTTGAAGTAAGCGTGATGTTTTCTGTTAACTGTGCAAGAGTCATTTTGTCATATCTGCCTGCAAGCCTGTACAATGCGGCACTGATATTTTTTTGATTATTGCCGATTCTAAGTCTATCATGCATGACCTGACGGAAAGTGTTCAGTTTAGGGATGTCCTTCCCCTCAAAAGTGTATTTATCTGTTAACAGTTTGTGCAACGCCGGAAAAGATGATGGAATTTTTTCGCCTTTGGAAAATTGCTCGGCTATGATTTCGACGCAGTCAGATTCAATCTCGCTCCAATTATAGTACAAATTAGACATATTTCACCTCGGTATGTTGAATATCTTCTAAATAAAAATATTCTGAAAAGTATTGACACGACCTTTTGAGAAATTGACTTTATGCAGCCATTTCTGCCTCTCGATGTCCTCCGGCTTAGAAGCTTAACCAAAAATTGATAAAGTTTACTATGCAGGATAATATCCGAAAATACGTTGTTTATATTATACACTATCACATCCAAAATGTCAATATTTAAAAAAACACAATATGATATAATAATAAAGTCAAAGGGCATCGAGGATATGACTTAGTAGAACGCCCGATGATAAACATTGATGGGAAGCCATCAATCCTCCGATGGTCATCTTACCAACTGGCAAGTGACCGCCGATAGAATCTTGAAAATTGAATAGCTCTGGAACATATGAGCATTGTTCAGCGGGCTCCTTGTCTGAGAGGGTAGCAACACCGGTTTATTCAGGATAATGACTAAAACAGTGGGTGTGAAATCGGGCGAATCCCGTAGCCGGGCCTAGAACGAATGGCAAAACGTTCTTTCCGAAGACGCAGTAAAGGCGGACTGCTAGCGAAGAAATATGCTGGACAATGGTCGCACATTGGCAAGGGCCAGTGTTACAGGCAACGTCACCTGTGGTATGTTTTGGACGTAAAACTACTACACATATTTTAAAATTATTTTATTAGAAAGGAAATATTTATTATGTCCAAGATTCTTAGAAAGTCAACCTACAATAAGGTTGCATACGGTTCAGAAAATTACATTGATCTCTCAGGGCTCACTGAGGTCAACGCCGAGAACGGCAGAAAGGGAGAAATCGGTATTTGCGATTCCGATGGCTCCAGAAGAGTGTGTCTCAGCAAAAATATTTTTTCTCAGCTTGAAGAGCCCGATGCAGTAAAGGTTCTTATGAACGACAAAATGATTGCTTTCAGGGCGGTTCCATTAGGCACCAAGGGAGCCTATACTCTCGGCAAAGGTGCAGTGATTTATTCTACAACCTTAGCAGACACGATCACTGCAAATGTATCGGATGTCGAGTTTAAGGAGAACGCAACTACGAGATTCGGGCATATCGAAGCCGTTCAGAGCGACGAAAACGGATTTGCAACCGTAATCCTTAATTACAACTAATCAGGATAACAATTCATACGCGGTGTGCCGGCGCTATAACCGGCACACCTAAACAAACATTACATATTTTTTGGAGGTATTTATTATGAATACAATATTAAAAGAAATTACAAATGAAGCTACTACTAACAAGACCAATATGACCAAAGGCAGAAAGCTTACAGCTAAGCCTTCAACGTTCTATCTTGATGAGGGAACCTACAAGGGAACCATTACTGATGCTTACTGGTATAAGAAAGACGACGGTCAGGAAAAGGTTATGCTAATATTCGAAATTGGTAATGGTACGGAGTTCAAAACTTCTGTGCCCGACTATATGATTGAAAAATATCCATATTCTGAGCTTATTTCTCAGGCGAATGTCAGCTATACTGAGGACTTTGTCGGCCTCAAGGTGAAATTCACCATACGCCACAAAGAGAAGGACGGTATGACCTACAGTAACATCAAGAGAATTAAACTTGATGTATAATTAAAAGAGCCGGCTTTACCCCCGATTTCGGGGGTAAAGTACTCTTAAGAAAGGAAGTTGATTTTTATGGCGCTAATTAAGCCTGCTGTAATCCCGAAACTCGAAGATATCGTGAATCAAGAGCCCTCACGTGGCTCCATAGGTCCGAGCAAAGAAGAACTAACTCAGCTTTTTGACTCCGTTCCGATACTCGGTACTGTTAACGTAAAGAGGGACATTCTTAGCTACCTATCTCAGACCGAGCCGTATTACCCTGTAATCCAGTCTCGTGGTAAGGCGCTTCTTTTAGCAGTTAACAAAAGCGATTTTAAGGGTCTTGTCTGGATTTCAAGCTGGTTCGAGGTTGAATCAGCCTATAAAAGCACCCAGAATGTTTATCGTGCGAAGCTCAGAATCAACGGAGAAATTGTTGATGTCGATTATGAGAGCCTTTATCCAAAGGATATTGTGAAGCTTTCGAGGTATGGTCTTCTCCTGGATCAGAATTACGCTGATGCCATAAATAAATATATATTCAGAATCCTTGCGAGAACAGACGTTGTGGAACAGCCTAATGGTATGGGGTTCAGTGTGCGTAACGACAAATTATCGTTTAGAGCATATGATGCGAAGCCCCAGATTCTCCAATTCACCGAGTCACTCTCGCTCGAAGATTATGTATTTAAGCTTAATAAGCTGCTCACTAATCCAAGCCTCATATTTGCATTATGCTGCAGCTGTGCCACTCTTTTCCTTGCCTACCTCAGTATTGTGTGTGATCTTCCGCTTCAATCCTTTATCATTTCTTTTTACGGAAAGACGACAACAGGCAAAAGCACTGCGCAGACCCTGATGGCATCGGTCTTTACTGATCCGAAGGATAAAAAGGTATACGCTCCATTTTTCGGAACGCTTAATGCTATTCTGAAAATAATTTCCGGCAAATTCGGGATTCCTCAAATTTTTGACGAAGCCACAGTTTCATCAGGCATAGACCTGGAAAAGCTATTCTACATGGTAAGCCTTGAAGAGGACAAGCACAGGTGTACCGGCGATATGACTCTCAGAGAACAGGAAACATGGAAAACGATTGTTATAACGTCTTCTGAGAACAGGCTCCTGCCTGACAGTCGTATGCACAACAGGGGGCTTGATACACGTATATTAAGCTTTATGCTTAAATTTACGGACAGCCGTGAGCACAGCGACAGCATACATGAATTCTGCAGAAGCAACTATGGGATCCTTGGAAAGGCCTTATCCAAGCATCTTATCAACGCCTCTCCGAACAATATTTTCGAGAGATATGACGGGCATAGGAAAAGCCTCAGAGAAACCTTAACAGAGGCCGCTGCATTCGGTATTGCCGAAAGACTTATCAACGAGTATTCAATTATTATGCTCGCCGCAGATATACTTACTGATTTCGGAGTAGCTATTGACCTCGACAGCATAAAAACAATTATTACTGATAATCTCGAGGCTGTTCGCAGCAAGGCTGATACTGCCGAAAGGTACTATGATCACATTATTTCCTACATAATAATGCATCCGCATATGGATGGAACAAAAAAGCTCGAAAGCGATAACACTGTTGCTATTATCGATGAGTTGTTCATAAAGATACTCGAAGATCATGGAGCCTCAAATCCTGACCTTGTTATCGATGAACTGATTGAGTCCGGGTATCTTAACAGACGTAAAAGCGGTGCGAAGAAAAACAGACTTCGTTTTAATGGAGTCATTAAAAATTGCTATGAAATCAAATTACCTGAGAATTCCGAGTCCGACGAGGATCATATGTCACTTGAATACGTACTCACGCATTTTGAGGGATTGGAGGAATTATGATAGTTAAAGATTTTAAATTTAAGAGAGATTTTCTCAGACATTCAAATTACAAGAACGGCTATCACGTCTACAATGGCATGGAAACCGTTTCAGATAAATCAGGGGACGTTCTCCCCGACAGCTTAATAACACTGCTCTACAGAATTTATGCAGAGACAGCAAATTCTTATATTAAAAACGAAAATTCGAGCGAGGGTGAGTAATCACCTTCGCCCTCAAATAAATAATTATAACAAAGAAAGGTCTTTATTTTTATGAAAGAAAAGAAATTTGGATTTATGTATCGCAGAATAAGTTCGCATAATCAAATCGGCAACAACAGCTTTGATGCCCAAAAGGAAGCTATACAGGAATTTGCAGCCGAGAATAATATTAAAATTGTTGGAGATTACATGGATACCGCTAAAACCGGTACTGTCATAAGAAGCAGAGTGGGATTCCAAAATATGCTGAATGATCTCAAAAAACACCCTGAAGTAAAATATATTATCATACATTTTTTAGACCGCTCAAACAGAAATGCACGTGATTTTCTTAATGTAATTTACGATCTCGAACTAACAGGAGTTCATGTTCTTACAACTACCGGCCTTGACTCAATGAATCCCGAAGACAGACCGAGAATCCTTGATGAGGCTGTAGCTGCTGAGAAATACTCTCTTAGGCTAAGCCAGGAGACCATGAAGGGACTCACCGTAAACGCCAAGGAGATGCTTCACAACGGTGGTGTGCCGCCCTATGGCTATACAGTAGGGCAAGACAGAAAGCTTCATATTGACCCTTCAAAATCTCCGGCTGTTGAAAGAATTTTTAATATGTACGCCACCGGCATGAGCTATGAGAAGATTATCGAATGGCTTGACAAAAACGACTATAAAACAGCCAGAGGCGAATCCTTCCGCAAAACCTCAATCAAAAGTATTCTCGAAAATGAAAAATACTGCGGCAACTATTTTTGGAACAAGAGAGCCGGCAAGGATTTCAGAGGGATGCGTAACAGCCATAGGCTCAAAGACGACTATTTTCACGTCGAGGGCGGTGTTCCTGCCATAGTAAGCAAGGAACTGTTCAACAAGGTACAGAACAGGCTTTCAGATAATAAAAATAAAATCAGGTCCCATAATGGCAAGAATTTCTACCCCATGAACGGTAGAATATATTGCTCAAAGTGCGGTAAGCCTCTTCAGGGAAAGGTTCAGTACAGTAAAACCAACAAGAACAACGAACCTGTCAAGCAGTACAAATACAGCTGTGATTGTCCGGAAGTGAAGACGGTTAATGAGAAGTACCTTGACGATATGATAATTTACGGACTCAGAGAATGCATCTTCTCGCCAGCAAATCTTGAAGAGCTACTAACCATGCTTAATGAGTACAGCGAGTCAGAAAACCAGGGAATCGACCTTCAAATTGCTATTCTTCAAGGCAAGAAATCTGACATTAAAAAAAGACACGACAACCTCATGGATGTAGTTGAAAAAGGAAACGGTAACAAATCCATCATAGCACAGATTGAAAAACTTCAAGGAGAAATTGAGGCGATTGAAGAAAAAATCTGTGTGTACGAAGCATCAAAAAAAGTATTCACGACGGAAGACCTTGCCTCCATCAGGCTTATGTTTACCGACTATGTGAGGGAAACTCACAACGAGGATGTCATCAACTTCATAGATGATACAGTTGAAAAAATCGAGGTTGGCGATTACATTGAAGTGAAACTAAAGAAGAACATAAAGGTTGACAGCAACACTAAAAAAATATTTAACAACTAATACAACAGGGGCGGCTGTAATGCCGCTCCGCAAATAACTAACCAGGAGGAAATAATATTATGAAAAAGATAACTATTGATATTGAAACTGCATCTTTAGAAGACCTTAACGAATGCGGTGTTTACAGATACGCAGAGTCTGAGTTTTTTGACTTACTTCTGATGTCATATTCAGTTGACGATGGCCCTGTAGCGACCTGTGACATAGCAGGTGGCGAATTACTTCCCGAGGAAGTTCTAAGGGCACTGATTGACAAGACCGTTGTAAAAAAAGCCTTTAACGTAAATTTTGAACGTATCTGTCTCTCTGTTTATCTTCGCAGGAACTATCCCAACTTACTTGATTTTGAGGATTCCGTAGGAAACTACATTGACCCTGAGTCATGGCAGTGTGACATGATACACTGCAGATACCTTGGCATGATATCATCCCTTGAGGGCATTGGCAGACTTTTAAGGCTCAAAGAGAAGAAAATGTCCGAAGGCGAGGAGCTTATAAAATACTTCTGCATCCCTCATAAAAGATCAGATGAAGAAGTAGAATTACATGAGAGATCCGATTCACTAAAAAAATGGAAGAAATTCAAAGAGTACAACAGGCGTGATGTTGAAGTCGAACTAAAAATTCAGCGCTGCCTTTCTGAGATTCCTGTTCCTGACTTTATATGGGAGGAATTTTACCTCGACCAGCGCATCAATGACAGAGGCATTCTTATTGATACAGACTTTGCAGTAAAAGCCATAGAGCTTGATAAAATCGCCGAAAAGGAACTTTACACAAGGCTAAAAGAGCTTACGGGACTTGATAATCCAAATTCAGAATTACAAATGAAGGACTGGCTTATGCTCAGGGGCGTTAAATGCGAATCCCTTGACAAAAAGACTATGCCAAAACTCATGGAAGCCGCAAATGATGAGGTCAAAGAGGTACTCAGATTATACCAGCAGCTCTCCAAATCCTCAGTCAGCAAGTACTATAAAATGCTTGGAGCGGTTTGTCAGGACAGAAGAGCAAGAGGTATGTTTGAATATTATGGTGCCAGCAGAACCGGTAGATTTATAAGCCGTCGTATACAGCTACAGAACCCTCCTCAGAACCATATTGAAAATATTGCTGAGGCTAAGGAAATCATAAAATCAGGTGACTTCGACACAGCAAAGGAGAAGTATGAGAACCTAACTGATGTTCTTTCACAGCTTCTACGTACTGCATTTATCCCATCTGAAGGAAAGAAGTTTATAGTTGCTGACTTCTCGGCAATTGAGGCGAGAGTTCTTGCATGGCTTGCAGACGAAAAATGGAGACTTGATGCATTCGCAAACGGAGAAGATATCTACTGTGCCTCAGCCTCAAAAATGTTTGGCATTCCTGTTGAGAAGAACGGTGTGAACGGACATTTAAGACAAAAGGGGAAAATTGCAGAGCTTGCCTGTGGCTACGGAGGCTCAATAAATGCGATAAAGGCTATGGGTGGAACAGAATTAAAGCTATCTGATGATGAACTCCATGATCTTGTAACGGACTGGAGAAAATCTTCTCCTAATATTGAAAAGTTCTGGGGCGATGTGCAAGCTACTGCTGTTAAGGCCATTGAGGACCATAACAGCCTTACATTAGGCAGGCTTACCTTCTCTTATGAGTCGGGAATCCTCTTCATAAAGCTTCCGTCAGGACGCAGACTCGCATATGTAAGGCCAAAGGTTGAGAAGGACGACGACGGTAAGATTGTTATAACGTATGAAGGAATCGAAAAAGGGAAAAACTGGACGAGAATTACAACCCATGGATCTAAACTTGCAGAAAACATAACTCAGGGTGTGGCGAGAGACCTTTTAATCAACTCAATGATGACCTTAAAAGAATACTCCATCGTCGGACACGTTCACGATGAAATCATAGCTGAGTGCGATAAAGATGCCTCTGTTGAACAGCTATGCAGACTAATGGAGCAGACTCCGGCATGGGCAGACGAATTACTTCTTCGTTCAGACGGATATGAATGTTATTTTTATATGAAACAGTAACCCAAAGGGCAGGACAGCGAGTCTGAATATCCAACCGTGTAAATGCCAATAATAGCCACAAAAGAAAGTGGAGGTATTGGTATGAAAAACAGGAAACATGGATTAAGCGAAAAGGAAATGGAACTGGTAAAGTATCTGATGGCAGACTGCCAGAGCACAGGGGATATTCAGAACAAACTGAAGCGTCTGTTTGCCGGAACAATTGAACAGATGCTGGAGGCAGAAATGGATGAGCACCTTGGTTACGAAAAAAATTCTGTTCTTGGAAACAACACCGGAAACAGCCGCAACGGCTATGGAAAAAAGACAATCACCAGTGATTACGGCGAGTGCGAAATTGCAGTGCCACGTGATCGCAATGGTGAATTTGAACCCAGAGTGATAGAAAAAAGACAAACGCGAACAGACGAGATCGAGCAGAAAATCATGGCAATGTACGCCAAAGGAATGTCTCAGCGTGATATTGAAGATACGCTGCGTGAAATCTATGGTTCGGAGATTTCACAGGGCTTAATTTCTCGAATTACCGACAAAATTCTTCCTGAGGTAAACGAATGGCAAAACCGTCCGCTGGACAAGATTTATCCGGTTGTTTTCTTTGATGGAATCGTATTCAATTCCCGCAAGGATAACAAAATTGTCAGCAAATGTGTGTACTCCGTTCTGGGCATCAATATGGATGGACAGAAAGAGATTCTGGGTACGTGGATTTCAGAAAACGAGTCTGCCAGCTTTTACGCAAGTATTTGCTCTGATCTGAAAAACCGCGGAGTTACGGACATTTTTATTGCTTGTCATGATAATCTGACAGGACTGTGCAGTGCGATCAACTCAATTTTTCCCAAGACGAAAAATCAACTTTGCATTGTTCATCAGATCCGGAACAGTTGTAAATTTGTGCCCTACAAGGACAGAAAAGCAGTATGCGCAGATCTGAAAAAAATCTATGGTGCAGTCAATCTTGACGATGCGGAATTTGCAAAAGAGGAGTTCCGTGAAAAGTGGGATAAGAAGTATCCGAACATTCTGAAATCCTGGGATAAAAACTGGGCGGAACTGACCGTTTTCTTCGAATATCCGCAGGAGATCAGGAAGATAATATATACGACTAATGCGGTTGAGAGTTATCACAGAATGGTGAGAAAATTCACCAAGTCAAAGGCTGTCTTTCCGACAGATGATTCTATCCGTAAAGTCATCTATATGAGTGTGAAGGA
>JAQXHO010000138.1 GCA_029007315.1 Oscillospiraceae bacterium | reverse complement strand
CATCTTGCGTCCCTTTACGGAACAATAGGCTATGAGATAGTCTGCGGCATTTCCAAGCGTGTGCCGAGGATTGTGATAGAGTAAAGTTAAGGCGTTAAACCTCTCAGTCAGCTTCGCTGACAGCTCTCCTTTCAGGAGAGCCTTTTTACAATGGCATTTTTGTTATTGCTTTAAATTATGATTAAAGTAAAATTTGGCGGAGAAATTGCCCTCCCTGAAAGGGAGGGGCGGACCACCGAAGGTGGTGGGAGGGTTTTTCGCTTTAATTTTTTGTTGACTATAAATTTAGGTATAAAACCCCTCAGTCAGCTTCGCTGACAGCTCCCCTTTCATGGGAGCCTTTAAACCGAAGGTGGTAGGAGGGTTCGGCGCCTTAACTTTACTCTATCACAATCCTCGGCACACGCTTGGAAATGCCGCAGACTATCTCATAGCCTATTGTTCCGTAAAGGGACGCAAGATGATCTGCTGTTATCTCACAGTCGCCAAACAACGTCACCTCATCACCGGAGCGAACTTCTTCGCTTACGTCTGTAACATCAAGCATGAGCTGATCCATGCAGACTCTGCCTACAATTGGACAGGCTGTGCCGTGTACAAGTGCCTTTCCTTTGCCGGAAAGAAGCCTTGCATAGCCGTCTGCATAGCCAACAGTTACTGTTGCAACCCTTCTTGTGCTTTCAGCTGTATATGTTCTGCCGTAGCTTACGGAATCGCCCTCTTCAATTTCCTTCACCTGGGATATAACGCTTTTAAAGGTCATAACAGGTCTGAGGTCAATGGGAAGCTCCACGGGATAATTGGGAAGAAGTCCGTACATTACGATTCCCACTCTTGCAAGGGTGCATTTTTCATTTGGTCTAACTATGCTTGCAGCGCTGTTCATGCAGTGTATATGGGAAAGCTTATGTCCCAGCTCCGCTAAGCGGTCATACACATCAAATATACGCTTCTCCTGCATTTCAGTGTATTTTATATCATCATCCTCCGGCGAATCTGCCGCTGCAAAATGGGTGTATATTCCCTCAACAGACAGCTTTTCCATAGCGAAAAGCGGCAGAAGCTCCTCTGCACAGGCGTTTGCGTTCTTGCTTCTGAAACCGATTCTGCCCATACCTGTATCAAGCTTTATGTGACAGCGCACAGGCTCTGCGGCATACCTGCAAAGCTCTTCAGCGTATTCAAGGGACATTACGCCCTGTATGATGTTGTATTTTGCAATATCCTCTGCACATTCCGGCGGAGTATAACCCAGAATGAAAATTTCAGCGTCGGGGCAGACCTTTCTCACGGAAAGAGCTTCCTCTAAATTTGATACCGCAAACCATTTTACTCCAAGCTCTGCAAGTCTTTTGCAGACCGCTTCGTCACCGTGACCGTAGGCATTTGCCTTGACTACTGCCATAAGCTCCATTTTTTTCGGCAGAACGGCTTTTACCTCTTTAATATTATGGTCAAGTGCAGAAAGATCTATTTCTGCCCATGCACGGTGCAGAACTCTTTTCATAAAAATTACCTTCTTTCCAGTAGGATTAGCCTCTTGCATTTTCCTCTGCAATGAGTTATAATGAAACATATAAATTTAAGTTTGGGGAATACATAATGCAAAAGCTTATTAGAGATGCTGATTTAAATGATATGTCCTTTTTGCAGCACAGGGATAAAACCGTATGCTTTACAGGGCACAGAACGGAAAAGTTCCTTGACAAGCCTCTTTATTCAGATAAAGTAACTATCTGCGGCGTAAAAACACTGCTTACTCTCATGACTGCCGACGCCTACGACCGGGGCGCAAGATATTTCATAACCGGTATGGCAAGAGGAGTTGACCTGTGGGCAGGAGAACTTCTTCTGTATATGAAACGTTTCCTGCCGGACTTGCACATTATTGCAGCGGTGCCTCATAAAGGCCATGAATATTCCTTCAGAGGCAGTGAAAAAGAGCTTCTGTTCAGCGTGGCTGAAGCCAGCGACGCCGTTGTCTGCACATCAGAAAGTTTTTCAAAATGGTGCTTTCTGGTACGGAATGATTATATGCTCAGATATTCCTCTGCTGTTCTCGGTGTTATTCATGAAAACGAAGGCGGCACTGCCTATACCCTCAGAAAAGCCGCTCAGCTGAGCATTCCCAGACGGATCATTGACGTCCGTGACTACAGATATATGATACCCATGCTGGAACGTTTCCCGGAAACCTACAGAATGACCATGGCATCTCAGCGGTACGCATTCTGGGAAAAAAATCCAAGACTTCTGTATCAGTGCGGATTATTCAAAGAGGACTGAGTCTTTTTTTCTCTCTGTCAGTGCGGTGTTGCCTTAAGCCTTTTTTTCTCTTTCACGGGCTGCCCGGCTGTATACACAGCCGCAGAAATCCTGTCTGTAGAGAGCGTATTCCTTTGAAAGCTCAATTGATCTGAGATATCCGCCTTTTTTCTTAAAATCCGAATAAAGCCATTTTGCGCCGTATTCTTCACAGAGCATGGCGCCTTTTTCATTTATAAATTCTGCGTCCTTATGAGGACTTATGGACAGGGTAGTGGTGACATAATCAGCACCCTCTGCCGCAGCCTGAGCCACTGTTTCCCGAAGTCTTAAAGCTATACATTTCCTGCATCTCTCTCCTCGTTCCGGTTCAAGCTCCAGACCCTTTGAAATTTCAGTAAACCTCTGAGGGCAGTATTCGCCTTCGATTATTTCCACAGGATTTTCAAGGGGCATTTCTGAAACAAGCCTTCTGACCTCTGACAATCTGTAAAGATATTCCTCTTCCGGCATTATATTCGGATTATAAAAAAACAGCCGGATATGAAAGAACCGGCTGAGAGTCAGCAGCACATAGCTGCTGCATGGCCCGCAGCAGGCATGAAGGAACAGCACGGGAACTCTGTCCTCAGGCAGTTCCTTTATAAGCTGTTCCATTTTTACCTGGTAATTTACCTTTGGTTTCCCTTCCGTCATCACTGACCCTCCAGCTCCTTCAGAGCCTTCAGTTCGTCCTGGTTCACCTTTATTCGGGTGTCACGAAGCACTGTCACCTCGTCACGTGTAGTCTTCACTGGAACGTCTGACTTATCTGTCAGAACCTTCAGCACACCTGTCAGCGGATTGGTTTCCACAACCTTTCCCTTTGTGCCGTCTGCCAGTGCAACCACCGCACCTGTTTTTGGCGTTATTTTCAGCAGTTCCTCATAGGTGTTCTGCTCATTTTTAAGGCAGCACATAAGTCTTCCGCAGCAGCCGGAAATCTTTGAGGGATTCAGTGAAAGTCCCTGTTCCTTTGCCATTTTGATTGAAACAGGCTGGAAATCCGGAAGATGTGCCTTGCAGCAGAATTCTCTGCCGCATATTCCAAGTCCGCCCAGCATTTTAGCCTTGTCACGGACGCCGATCTGTCTGAGTTCAATACGTGTGCGGAAAACAGAAGCAAGATCCTTTACAAGCTCACGGAAATCCACACGGTTTTCAGCTGTGAAATAAAATAACAGCTTGCTGTTGTCAAAGGTGCATTCCACGTCCACCAGCTGCATATCAAGTCCTCTGAAAGCAATTTTTTCCTCGCATACAGCAGCTGCACGTTCCTCTTTTTTACGGTTTGCCGCAACAGTACGGAGATCTTCCTTTGTGGCAATTCTAACTATATTTTTAAGCGGTGCCGCAACCTCGGATTTCGGCACCTTTTTATTTGGGATCATAACCTCGCCGCATTCAAGACCTCTTGCGGTTTCAGTGATGACCATATCTCCTGTATTTGCCTGAACACCGCCGGGAGCAAAATAATACACCTTGCCGCCGTTTTTGAAGCGAACTCCGATAATTTCAACCATATATCAAAAATCCTTTCTATCTGCCCGTCATAAGCTCTGCACAAAGAGCAGTAAGGGTCAGCTGCAAATTTACATTGGCATTTATTGCAGAATATACATTCTGAATACATTTATGATAATACTGTCCTCGTGACGCTGAAAGCCTTCCTGCCAGCAGCTCTGCACCTTCCCGGTCACAGCCGATACATTCGCTTTCCTGGTCAAAACGAATCACCATGGCGTCACGAAACACCTTTTCAAGCATTCCTGTAAACTCTGTCACAGCGTTTCTGTCGCTGCCGGCATTATAAAACGTCTTCAGCAGGTCATACTCACGCTTTTCTATTATACAGCGGACAGCTTCTTTTGTCAATGACACAAGCTGTCTTGTCTGTTCATTCTCTAAATATTCCATGCACCTGCCGATGTTTCCATGGAAGCATGAAACTGCTTTTGCCGCCTCATCTTCAGAATATCCCGAAACACTGAGAGCCTCCAGTGCTTCCTCCTCTGTACACCGGGAAACGCCGAATGCCATAAGGCGTGAGAGAACAGTGGGCAGAAGCGCCTGTCTTGACGCAGCTGTAAATATAAAATAGGCAAATGCAGGCGGTTCTTCTATTATTTTCAGAAGAATATTCTGGGCACGGACGTCCATTCTGTCGCAGTCATCGAAAATATAAATCTTCCTTTCGCCGCTGTTGGGTGCAATTACAGCGTCTGAGCATATATCTCTGACAGTTTCCACGGAAAATCCGCCCAGCTTTCCGCTGTGAGGCACCCATATTACATCAGGATGCACGTTCTTCTGTATGGTTTTGCAGTTCTTGCAGACTCCGCAGGGAGCGTTTTCATTTTCGCACAGCAGAAGCTTTGCATACCATTTGCTGAGGGTCTTCTTGCCTATGCCTTTTTCTCCGTAAAAAAGAATGCACTGGGCAAGTCTTTCACTGCCAGCCATTTTCAGAAGCGCCCTTCTCAGGCTTTCGTTTCCGTACAGCACCTTATCCCTCCTGCCTTTTGATTACCTTTATTATTATACAACATTTTTTCTCCCTGGTCAATACGGAAATTTCTTTTGCCCTCCGGAGCTTCTGAAACTGAAGAAGCCTTTCATTTTCAGTCACACCAAAAATGAAAGGCTCATACTTTTATTATGCTGTAAGGTTTTACCGTTTACAGGGTTTGCCGCATGACGGACAGAACACTGCACTGGGATTTGTTATTGCCGCACCGCAGTTTTTGCAGTACGCTGTACCCTCCTGCATGAAATCGCCGTTATATGCCTGTCCAGGCTCATAAATGTCATACTTCGGCTTTTTGCTTACCATGGCAATAATCACCGCCGCTATTGCTATCAGTACAACTACAGCTGCGGCTATCACTATAATCAGTAACTGACTGTTATTATCGTCATTATTTCCGGAAAAATCGTCTTCTATTCCTGCGATTTCAGCTGTGAACTGAGTTGTTTCGTCTGTTGTTTGCGTTAAAGAGAATATTTCCGTTTCAGCTTTTGTTTCTGCTGCAGAAGAAGCAGTTTCTGTAACAGGCACAGCAACAGTAACAGTTACCGGAACTGTAACTGTAACAACTGAGGTAACTTTCTCTGTTTTTACCGGTGCAGGAGTTGTCTGAGGTCTTTCGTCATAGAAATCTATGTACTTGCTGTCGATCCAGCCGTAATAATCGCCGTCGTCCGTATCCCAGCACTGGTACCACAGCACACCATGGGAACGAGCCATGGTATATGCGGTAATATGCCAGCCGTCCTGTACCTTTCGCTCTGATTCCTGTGAGCCGCCGTAGAGAACATAATCTGAAGTATAGCCGTATACTCCGTTTCCGTCAACCTCTGCAAGGCGTGGTTCTATTTCGAAGGATTCTATGACTACAGTCTCCTCTTTGGGATAACCTGTGCCGTAAACATAAATAAAAGCGTCGTCTATCCAGCCGTAATAATCGCCGTCATCTGTATCATAGCATTCATACCAGTCGATTCCATAGGAATAATGGTGATTTTTCAGAGTAACGTGCCAGCCGTTCTGAACCTTGTGCTGAATTTCCTTGGAACCGCCGTGGCATACATAGCCGGTAGTATAGCCGTAAACACCATCGCCCCAGATTTCTCCGTACAATGGCAGCGAGGCTGAATAATCCGCAGCGGAGGCTTTCAGAGGTTCGATAAACCCTGCTGAATTTCCAAAGGAAAATAACAGGCTCAGACACAAGACAAGAAACATGGAACTGAATATCCTTTTTTTCATCAAAATATCTGCTCCTTTCTTTTGTTAAGGAAATACCGCACAAAGACTGTGCGGTATTTCTTTAATGATTTCTTTACCTTTTGAAACTCAAGGTGTTTATCTGATAACTCTTACTCTGATAATGCCTTCGATCTTATGGAGAGCGTCTACCATTGCGCCGGAAACGTCGCCGATAAGGTCAAGCATTGTGTATGCAAAGTCGCCTCTGCTTGCGTTTACCATATTCTCAATATTCAGTCCGCAGCTTGCAGCAGCTGTTGTTACAGCGGCGATCATTGCTGGAACGTTCTTGTGGATAACGCATACCTTTGTGCCTACAGCGTTCATCTCAGCATTGGGCAGATTTACGCTGTTGCGGATATTGCCTGTTTCCAGATAATCTATAAGCTCATCTGCTGCCATAACAGCGCAGTTGTCTTCGCTCTCAGGTGTAGACGCACCCAGATGAGGTGTTGCGATAATGCCCTTTGCATTTGCTGTCTTTGCATTGGGGAAATCTGTGCAGTAGCATGAAACCTTGCCGGATTCAAGTGCTGCCAACATATCATCATCATTAACCAGTTCGCCTCTTGCGTAGTTGAGGATTCTCACGCCGTCCTTCATCTTAGCAATAGTTTCAGCGTTGATCATACCCTCTGTATCCTTGTTGAAAGGAACGTGTATTGTCAGATAATCGCAGGCTGCGAATACCTCGTCATTTGACTTTACAACAGTAACCTGTGGCTTCAGACGAAGTGCTGCACCTACAGACAGGAACGGGTCTGTACCAACAACCTTCATGCCCAGGGAAATAGCTGCATTTGCAACCAGAGCGCCGATTGCGCCCAGACCGATGATACCCAGTGTCTTGCCGCTGATCTCAGGGCCTACGAACTGAGCCTTGCCCTTTTCAACCTGCTTTGCAACAGATGTTTCGCCCTCTTCAAGGGTACCTGCCCACTTGATGCCGTCAACGATCTTACGTGAGGACATGAGCAGACCTGTGAGAACCAGTTCCTTAACAGCATTTGCATTTGCGCCGGGTGTATTGAATACGCAGATGCCTTCCTCTGCACATCTCTGAACAGGGATATTGTTTACGCCTGCGCCGGCTCTTGCAATAGCAAGGAGATTGCTGCCGAACTGCATATCGTGCATAGCAGCGCTTCTGACCATAATTGCGTCAGGGTTTTCTGCCTTGTCTGCAACCTTATAGTCTGCACTGAAACGCTCTGTGCCTACTGCTGAAATTTTATTAAGTGTCTGTATAGTAAACATTTATATGCGTCCTTTCCGCTTATGCGTTTTCTTCCTCGAACTTCTTCATGAATGCAACAAGTGCCTCTACGCCTTCGATAGGCATAGCGTTGTAGATAGAAGCTCTCATACCGCCTACGCTTCTGTGACCCTTGAGGTTTTCAAAGCCTGCTGCCTTTGCTTCCTTGACGAACTTAGCGTCCAGATCCTTGTCGCCTGTGATAAAGGGAACATTCATGAGTGAACGGTCCTCAGGACGTACTGTACCCTTGAAGAGCTTGCTCTCATCAAGGAAATTGTAGAGGATAGCAGCCTTCTTCTCGTTGTGAGCCTTCATAGCTTCAAGACCGCCCATTTTCTTTATCCACTTGAATACCTTGCCGCAGATGTAGATTCCGTAGCATGGAGGAGTGTTGTAAAGAGAATCAGCATCAGCCTGAGTTTTCCACTTCAGCATTGTAGGTGTGCCAGGGAGAACATCGTCTGTGATAAGGTCTTCTCTGATTATAGCGATAACAACGCCGGCAGGACCAACGTTCTTCTGAACACCGCCGTAGATAACGCCGTACTTTGTAACGTCAACAGGCTCCGAAAGGAAGCATGAAGAAACGTCTGCAACAAGAGTCTTGCCCTTTGTGTCAGGAAGAGTCTTGTACTTTGTGCCATAGATAGTGTTGTTTTCGCAGATGTAAACATAGTCTGCGTCCTCAGGGATATCAAGATCCGAGCAGTCGGGGATATAGGAGAATGTCTTGTCTGCGGAAGAAGCAACAGCAACAGCCTCACCGTAGATCTGAGCCTCCTGATAAGCCTTCTTAGCCCACTGACCTGTGATTATGTAAGCAGCCTTTTTATTCTTCATAAGATTCATAGGAACAGCTGCAAACTGCTGTGAAGCTCCGCCCTGCAGGAAAAGCACCTTATAGTTATCGGGAATGTTCATAAGCTCACGGATATCCTTTTCAGCTTCCTTGATGATATTATCAAAAGCTTTGGAACGGTGGCTCATTTCCATAACGGACATACCTGTTCCCTGATAATCAAGCATTTCGTCGGCAGCCTCTTTAAGAACCTCTTCGGGGAGAACAGCCGGACCTGCGCTGAAATTATATACTCTGCTCATAATAAAAAACCTCCATAAAATTTTAGATAAATTAACATTATAATTATATTACTTTTTGCCTTTAAAGTCAAGCAAAACAGACAATTTCTTTATTTCGGCGGTATATTTATATATCATGAACAATTTTCACACCGCAGGTTTGTATATTATTTTTTCTTTCATTTTTATATCTTCATCAACAGTATATTCAAAATGGCATGACCGTGAGAATTTTTTAATTTATGATTTATCCATATCTTCGGAACTGTTTTATGATAAAAATTCACCAAAAAAGGGGTCGATGCTGTCATCGACCCTCTGTCTGCATGATTTCAGCCGTCGTGTTACAGCTGATGATTTTTCTTATTTTCCGTCAGAGCATTTTTTTCGGGGGAAAGCTTTTCTATAGCGCCAAGCTTTCGGTTTATCGCTCTTGTTCTTACCCCCACAAGCTTGTCAAGCTCGTCGTCAAGCTGACGTATCCTGGTTCTTGCCGAGCCAAGAACCTCTTCAAACTTGCCAAATTCGCTTTTTACCTCGCCAAGCACCTGCCATACTTCACTGCTGCGCTTTTGTATCTGCAAGGTTCTGAATCCCATTTGCAGCGAGTTGAGCAGCGCCGCCATTGTGGAAGGTCCCGCAATGCTGACATTATAGCTGCGCTGCAGATTTTCCAGCAGTCCGTGATTTACCGCTTCGGCGTAAAGTCCCTCGAAAGGCAGGAACATCACTGCAAAATTGGTTGTGTACGGCGGACAGATATACTTATCGTGTATGTCCTTTGCGCACTTTTTAATGACCGTTTCAAGGTCTTTATAAGCCGCCTTTATCTCGTCGGCGCTGCCCGACTGATAAGCCTCCTGTAAAGCTGCATATGTGTCGCCGGGGAATTTGCTGTCGATTGGCAGATAGATGAATTTTCCGTCGTCGGCAGCGGGGAGCTTTACTGCAAACTCAACACGCTCCTTGCTTGACGGAACGGTGGGAACTTCGGTATCGTACTGTTCGGGAGAAAGTATTTCGCTAAGAATTGCGCCAAGCTGAATTTCTCCCAGTATTCCTCTTGTTTTGACGTTTGAAAGTACCTTTTTAAGGTCGCCCACTCCTGCGGCAAGGCTTTGCATCTCGCCCAGACCTTTGTAGACCTCTTCAAGGCG
>JAQXHO010000137.1 GCA_029007315.1 Oscillospiraceae bacterium | reverse complement strand
ATAGACCATTTTATTGTATATCTGGACAAAAACGACCAGGTGACGGAAGTTCATGGAACGGATAATTACACCATTGAAAGCTGTTCTCAGCTTATAAGCAGCATTGGAGAAAAATCCAGGTATGAAGGTCTTTACGACACTTTCCAGTACGTGAGAAAAGACTATTCTGACGGTGCTATTGTTGTTATTTCGGACCGTCAGTCTGACTTTGAAATGGTAAAAAACCTTGTTCTGGTAAGTCTTGGGGTTTTCATCATAATGGAAGGAATTGTATTTATACTTACAAGAATACTTACAAAGAGAGCCATGCGTCCCATGCAGATATCCTACGAAAAACAACAGCAGTTTATTTCTGACGCAGGCCATGAGCTTAAAACTCCTCTTACCGTTATATCTGCCAATGCGGATATTCTTGCTGATGAAATCGGCGAAAACAAGTGGCTTTCCTACATTCAGAGCCAGACTGAGAGAATGAGGATTCTTGTGCAGGAAATGCTGGATCTTACCAAAATCGCCAATACAGGAAATGACATTCCCAAGTGCAGATTAAATTTAAGCAGTCTTGTAGAGAATGTTGCTCTGCCTTTTGAATGCCAGGCGTTTGAACAGAAGAAAACATTCCACATTGAGCTTGAGCCTGATGTTGAATTCTACGGAAACACTGAACGTATCCGCAGAATGGTGGGTATTTTCATTGACAACGCTTTCAAGTACAGTGACGAAAAAGGTACTGTTAAGATTCAGCTGAAATCAGAAGCCGGAAAGAAAGTTCTCACTGTTTACAATACTGGTCAGGGCATTAAGAAGGGTGAAGAAGAGAAGATATTCGAGCGTTTCTACCGCAGTGATACTTCACGTTCTTCCCAGGGCAGTTATGGTCTGGGTCTTGCCATTGCCAAGAGCATTGCGGACCTCCACAATATAAAAATCCAGGTTCTTACTGAACCCGGACAGTGGATAAGCTTTAATCTTACTTTTTAATGAAAAATTTAAGAGCTGTTGCGGTATTCAATGCACTGCAACAGCTCTTTTTTTCAGCTCTTTATAATTTATTCTACATCAATTTTATCTGTGAACATATATTTCTGAAGTGCTTCCGGAATTCTGATGCTGCCGTCTTCATTCAGATTATTTTCCAGGAATGCTATAAGCATTCTCGGAGGTGCTACCACGGTATTATTAAGTGTATGGGCGAAATATTTGCTGCCGTCCTCTGCCTTTACTCTTATTCCAAGTCTTCTTGCCTGAGCATCTCCAAGGTTTGAACAGCTTCCTACCTCGAAATACTTCTTCTGTCTTGGTGACCATGCTTCAACATCTATGCTCTTTACCTTCAGATCTGCAAGATCTCCGGAGCAGCATTCAAGGGTTCTTACGGGAATATCAAGAGTTCTGAAGAATTCCACTGTGTTTTCATACATCTTCTTAAACCAGTCCATGCTTTCCTCAGGCTTGCAGACTACTATCATTTCCTGCTTCTCAAACTGGTGGATTCTGTATACTCCTCGCTCCTCTATGCCATGAGCGCCTACTTCCTTTCTGAAGCATGGTGAATAGCTGGTAAGGCACTGAGGAAGTTTTTCCTCGGGAATAATTGTATCAATAAACTTGCCTATCATGGAATGCTCGCTTGTTCCTATGAGGTACAGGTCTTCGCCTTCGATCTTGTACATCATGCCTTCCATTTCTGCAAAGCTCATTACGCCTGTTACCACATTGCTTCTTATCATGAAGGGAGGAATATAGTATTTGAAGCCTTTATTTATCATAAAATCTCTTGCATAGGACAGTATTGAAGAATGAAGTCTTGCAATATCTCCGCAGAGATAATAGAATCCGTTGCCGCTGGTTTTTCTTGCGCTGTCAATGTCGATTCCGCCTAATTTTTCCATTATATCCACATGATATGGTACAGGGAAATCCGGTACGAAGGGTTCACCGAAGCGTTCAACCTCTACATTTTCGCTGTCGTCCTTGCCTATCGGCACTGATTCATCTATAAAGTTCGGGATAACCAGCATTATTTCTCTGATCTTTCCTTCAAGCTCGGTTTCCAGCGCTTCCATTTCTGACAGCTGATTTCCCAGATCTGCTACCTCTGCCTTTACTGCTTCTGCTTCTTCCTTCTTGCCCTGCGCCATAAGTCCGCCTATTGTTTTGCTTACGGTCTTTCTCTTGTTTCTGAGTCCGTCGCAGGCTGTCTTTGTTTCTCTGTACTTCCTGTCAAGCTCTGCAACTTCATCTACCAGTGCAAGCTTATCATCCTGGAATTTCTTCTTTATATTTTCCTTTACAAGCTCCGGATTTGTTCTTATCCACTTTATATCTATCATCTTTATTTACATTCCTTTCTGAAAATGTGTACAAAATATTACCAAGCAAGTTTCTCTGCAAGTGCATTCAGATCGTCCTGGTCGTAGAAGTCAAGAGTGAGGGTACCTTTATTATGACCATATTTTATTGAAACGCCTCTTTTCAGTCTTTCTGCAAGGCTGAGTTCCATTTCTTTAAGATAGGTTTTCACCCCGGAATCCGGAACATATGGCTCCGGCTCTATATTAGCTTCTTCTGCGGCTATTCTTTCCACGGCTCTCACTGTAAGAAATCCTCTTGCGGCTTTCTCTGCTGTCCTCTTCCTCAGTTCGTTATTTGATATAGAAAGAAGCGCCTTGGCGTGACCTGAGGAAAGTTCTCCGCTTTCTATATAAGCTTGTATTTCCTCATCAAGCTGAAGCAATCTCAGAGAATTTGCCACTGTGCTTCTTGATCTGCCCACTGTTTTTGACACGCTTTCCTGGGTCATGCCGTACTGCTCCATTAATTCTCTGTATCCCATTGCTTCTTCTATGGGATTGAGGTTTTCTCTCTGGAGATTCTCTATCAATGCTATCTGCATTGTTTCAAGGTCGCTTAGTTCCTTGATTATTACCGGTACTTCATCAAGTCCCAGCATTCTTGCAGCTCTCCAGCGGCGTTCTCCTGCTACTATCTGATAACTGCCGCCAATTGGTCTTACAAGTATAGGCTGCAATATTCCGTACTGCTGGATTGAATCCGCAAGTGCTGCTATTGATTCTTCGCTGAAATTCTTTCTCGGCTGGCTCCTGTTTGGTTCGATTTCAGCCATCCTTACTGTTTTCTTTACCTGGACATCTGCGGCGTTATCATCGAACAGAAAATCAAGTCCGCTGCCCAGTCCTCCTTTTGCCATTCTGCACCTCCTGCTTATTATTCCTTTCCGCTTGATTTATCCTTTTTCTTTCCAAAAAAGATATGTTTTTTCTCCTTTTTAGGCTTCTCTTCCTTCAGCAGTTCATATCCAAGTTCTTCATATGCTTCTGCGCCTTTTGAGGCTTTATCGTAATACAGCACAGGTTTCCCGTGGCTTGGTGCTTCTGATAATCTCACATTCCTTGGTATCTTTGTTTTAAATACTTTGCCGGGAAAATATTTCTCCACTTCTGCTTCTACCTGCTTTGACACATTCAATCTCTGGTCGAACATCACAAAGAGTATTCCTGCTATCTGAAGTGACGGATTAAAGCTGCTTCTCACTATTTTCAGTGTATTTGTCAGCTGTGACAGTCCTTCCAGCGCATAAAATTCTGCAAGCATTGGAATTATCATTTCATCTGCCGCTGTGAGTCCGTTCAAAGTAAGCAGTCCCAGTGCCGGTGGACAGTCTATAAGTATTACGTCATATTCATCTTTACAGGTAAGAAGCTGCATTTTCAGTCTGTTTATTCTGTTCTCCGAATGGCTGAGTTCTATTTCACATCCTGCAAGATCGTCTGTTGCCGGCAATACGCTTACTCCTTCAAAGGGTGTTTCTATTATTACATCAGCTATATTTGCTTTTCCGGATATTACATCATATGATGACTTTTTAAGTTCTCTTTTTTTTATTCCAAAACCTGATGTAGTATTACCCTGTGGATCTATATCTACGCACAGCACTTTTTTTCCATGGGTTCCAAGCCATGCACCAAGATTTACTACAGTTGTTGTCTTTCCTACTCCGCCTTTTTGATTTCCTACTGCATAAATCATTATTTTCGCCCCTTTCTCCTTATTATTATATCATGATTTACTGCCTTTGTAAAGTATTTTTACTGTTTTGAGTATATATTTTTATTATTTTTGCTGCACAAAAAATTGTTCCACGTGGAACATTTCACCTATTTACAGTACAGACAGGTAAAATATTATACTTATATTTATGTTTTTGCTCTCACGGTTTAGTAATTGTTCATGCAATTCAATAAATCATAACAGTAAATTGTTCCACGTGGAACAATTCATACTGACGTAATACCGGAAAAAATCTGTTTAACTTCTTTGAACCTGTATTAAATCTTCGATTTCACCTCTTTTTGAAGTCAAACTTCCTTCGCCCGAAGTTTTCAGTATTCTATTTCTATAAACTGAAATGTTCCACGTGGAACATTCCTACTTCTGTGTAAGAAATTGTTCCACGTGGAACATTATTAAACTCCTTTTTCTGCTTGCTGTTAATATATATCACAGCAAGACATTTTATATACTATAAAACAGAAAAATTGTTTTCCTTTTTGTTATTATTATGATTGTTATTCGGTATGCGAACTGTAAGCTCCATGTAATCCTCATTTTCCGTCTTTTTAGTGTTTACGTTAAAGCCGGAAGATTCAAGAATTTCCATTGATTTAAGAATCATATTTATGCAGGCCTTTACACTTTGAACTGATCTGCTGCGCTTACGATATGGTTCCCTTCTGTGGCGATGACCTATTACTTTATCTACTGCAAGCTCAGTCTTTTCAACATTAAATCCGTGTTTAATGACCATGTTCAATATGTACATTCTTTCCTGAGGTGCGGCAAGTCTGAGCAATGCTCTTGCATGGCGTTCAGTAAGGTGATTTTCTGTTATGAGTTTTCTTTCCTCTTCTGTCAATCTCAGCAAACGAAGTTTGTTTGCAACAGTGCTTTGAGCTTTTCCAAGATGAGAAGCTGCATCTTCCTGGGTCATTCCATAGAGAGAAATAAGTCTTTCAATCTCTTCTGCCTCTTTGAAAAAATCATATGTATTATTATTTATGATCTGGATCTGGTTTATCATACCGATGTCTGTATCAGTTTTATCAATTATAAAGCATGGCACTGAAGCAATTCCTGCAAGTTTTGCAGCATAATAATTATTCAGACCGGAAATAAGCTGATATCCTTTATCTGTTTTTACAACATTCAGCGGCTCACTGATGCCATTTCTTGCAGTTTCATCTGCAATTTTCTGCAGTTCCTTTGGATCACAGGTCATACACTGATTTCTGTTGCTGATAAATATTTCTTTCAGTTCAATATCAGCAATTCTTTGAGTATCTGTTTTATTAGCAAAAGTTAAAATTCCCGACATAATGCTCTCTCCTTCATTTGGGTAATGTAATTTATATCTGTAATTCCATTATATCATATAAATAATTATGTGACCAGAGAGAATAATCGCCCAAATTCAGTCAGAAAATACATACTACGCCATATTTCTTCCTTTTCACAAAGGCATCTGCAGGATTCGTTTGCTTCTTCGAGGATATTTTGTCGGAGTATGCGATATTTTTCTGATTACAACGAGTTTTCTTTCATCACCGCATATACTGTATGATACTTCTCTTTCCAGTTTTCCTCCCAGTTCAGTTATGGCATTCACTGCATCAGAAGTATTTTCATTAGGACCTTTTAATGCTGCAAAAATTCCTCCTGTTTTAACAAACGGCATACAGTATTCACACAGCACAGGAAGAGCAGCAACAGCCCTTGCAGTGGCAATATCATATTTTTCTCTGTAATCGGGTAAATTACCAGCCTCTTCAGCTCTGCTGTGAATACACTGCCATGATCTGATTCCGGTTTTTTCACAAAGCTTCTCCAAAAAAATTATTCTCTTCTGAAGGCTGTCAAGCAGGGTAATATGCAGATCATCTCTGTAAATTGCCATAGGAACACTGGGAAATCCTGCACCGGTACCTACATCTATAAGTGAGGCATTATCAGGTATTTCAAAGTATTTCAGAGGATATATGCTGTCAAGAAAATGCTTTTTCCATATTTCTTCCGGTTCTGTAATTGCTGTTAAATTTACCATTTCATTATATTCAACCAGGAATTTGCTGTATATAGTAAGTGAATCATACTGATTCTGACTTAGACCAAGGCCGTTTTCAACAAACAATCCACGAATTGTTGAATAATCAGTTTTCATATTATTTTTCCTTTCCCGAAAGCTCCCATACTACCAGAACAGAAATATCAGCCGGAGAAACACCGGAAATTCTGCTTGCCTGACCAATATTTGAAGGCTGATGAGCATTGAGCTTTTCTGCAGCTTCAAGGCGTAAACCACGTATATTCGAATAATCCGTTCCTTCCGGTAATCTTATTTTTTCAAGCTTTCTCATTTTTTCAATAAGGGACAGCTGCTTTTCAATATAACCCTCATATTTTATCTGGATCTCAACTTGCTGACCGATAACCGGATCGATATCAGGTCTATCAACATCAAATTCTTTCAGCATATCATATCCGAGCTGAGGACGCCTTATAAGATCCGCAAGTTTACAGCCTGTTGAAAGAGGTGCAGTGTTCATAGATTCAAGAAAAGCGTTTAAGTCAGCGTCCGGTGACATATTCTTCTTCATTACACGCTTTTTCTCATTTTCTACTGCCTTATATTTCTCTTTCATAGCCTTGTATCTGTACTCCGGAAGAAGTCCCACTTTGTAACCAAAAGGCATAAGGCGTTCGTCAGCATTATCCTGACGCAGAATCAGACGGTATTCACTCCTTGATGTCATCATTCTGTAGGGATCTTCACAGCCCTTTGTAACAAGGTCATCAATAAGAGTTCCAATATATGAAGTCGCCCTGTCAAGGATAAGAGGTTCTTTTCCAAGAATCTTCAGTGCAGCATTGATTCCGGCAATAATTCCCTGTGCAGCGGCTTCTTCATATCCTGAACTTCCGTTAAACTGACCTGCACCATAGAGTCCGCTGATTTTTTTAGTTTCAAGAGTAGCTCTGAGAGCAGTTGGATCAACGCAATCATATTCTATAGCATATGCAGGACGCATTATCTCAACATTTTCCAGACCCGGAATAGTCTGTAAAAACTCCAGCTGAACATCTTCCGGAAGAGAAGTAGACATTCCCTGCAAATAAAATTCTTCGGTATCAAGTCCCATTGGCTCCACAAAAAGCTGATGACGCTCCTTATCTGCAAATCTTACGATTTTTGTTTCAATAGAAGGACAGTATCTGGGGCCGATTCCCTCGATCTGCCCTGTAAACATTGGTGAGCGGTGAAGATTGCTGCGTATAATATCGTGGGTTTTCTGATTCGTATAAGTGATATAACATGAAACTTGATTTTCAAGTCCCTCATATGAAGTTTCAAAGGAAAAAGGAACTATATCACTGTCGCCCTTCTGCTCCTCCATACTCTGAAAATCAATGCTTCTTCTATGTACACGGCAAGGAGTACCAGTTTTAAAACGTCTTACAGGCAAACCCAGTGAAACCAGATTTTTTCCTAATTCACGGCTTGGAAGAGCGCTGTCCGGACCGCTTTCATATGAAACAGTGCCAATATGAATACGGCCGTTAAGATAGGTACCTGTTGCAATAATAGCCGCTTTTGTATCATATATCGCACCCAGAGTAGTAACAACACCTGTTACGCATCCATTTTCAACTATTATCTCTGCAATTTCAGCCTGTTTAATATAAAGATTATCAGTATGCTCGCAGATATTTTTCATATAGTTATGATATTTAACTCTGTCTGCCTGAACACGAAGGCTGTAAACAGCGGGACCTTTGCCACGGTTAAGCATACGGCTTTGAATAAAGCAGGCGTCAGCAGCCTTACCCATTTCACCGCCGAGAGCGTCAATTTCACGCACAAGGTGTCCCTTAGCAGTGCCGCCGATAGAAGGGTTGCAGGGCATATTAGCGATCTGATCCAGGGAAATAGTAAAAAGGGCAGTTTTACAGCCGAGTCTGGCAGAGGCGAGAGCAGCCTCAACACCGGCATGGCCTGCACCGATAACGACTACATCAAAAGCACCCATATGGTACATAAAATCAACTCCTATGAAACGAAAGTATACAAAGATATTTTCAGAATGTTCCACGTGGAACATTCCGGTGCAAACAAATTTCAGAAAATTTTAAAATGAAATTGTTCCACGTGGAACATTTCGGGAGAAAAATTATTTTAAAGAATCAAACTAAAATTGTTCCACGTGGAACATTTTGAAAACTGGAAATGAAACAAAAAATCAGAACAGAAATCTGATAATGTTCCACGTGGAACAATTCTATATAGAATAGAATTGTTAAAAAGAAATCATGATTTCCTGTAAAGTGAAATGACATTGATTTCCGGCGGATTGAAAAATCTCAGCTTGCCCAGACCAGCAGAAACGTAGAGCTGAGAATAATTTTTCGAATATAAGCCACGAGTATAGGAAGGAAAGAATCTGCGTTCCGGGGACAGAATCCCACCAATGAAAGGAAGTCTTACAACACCGCCGTGAACATGACCGGAAAGAATGAGATCAGCATTCCAGGAAGCATAAACGTCAAATATAAGAGGATTATGCGCAAGTAAAACTGTACACCGTGTACGGACACCAATAGAATCTACAAGCTCTTCCTCAGAATAGGGATTAAGGTTTTGGTATGAAAAATCATCATTGCGGTATACCGAAGTATCAAGAGAAGCACCTATAATGTCAATAACTTCACCGGATTTTTTGAGGTGATAAACATTATTCAGAAGCAGAATAACACCGGAATTTCTAAGACACTCAAAGTACGTAGAGCTAACTTTTTCCGGAAGGTCTAGCTCATGATTTCCCATAGAGAAGAAAACAGGAGCAATGCCGGAAAGCTGACTGCAAAACCTGCTGACAGAAGAAAAATCACGCATATCCCGGGAAATGAGATCTCCGGTAATAAAAACAGCGTCAGGTTTAATTTTTATGACCCGCTTGATAATACGCTTCTGATCCTTGCCGAATTTCCTGTGATGAAGGTCGGAGATCTGAAGAATTCTGAATCCGTTAAAGGAGGAAGGCAGGAAATCAAGATAAATATCCTGTTTTCTGGTAATGATAATCTGTCTTTCAATAAGGCAGTAAATAAGTAAAACTGCAAAAACAATAAGTGCAGCAATAATAAAAGCAAACATTAATACAATCACCAAATCAGAAGAAAAACTGTTCGTCGTACAAGTACAATCACAAAAAACGGGTTCGGCAGCATAAAGCCGCCGGTACCCGAAATACATTAATCATTTTCAGAATCTGAATCAGCAGGTGCTTCTTCTTCTTCAGAAGGAGCCTCAACAGAAGCAGTTTCAGCGGAATCATCATGAGGAGCGCTTGTAAACGCCACAACCGTATTGCCGGAAGTAACCTTCATGGTGCGGACGCCCTTGGCAGTCCTGCCCATAACACGAATATCCTCACAGCGCACACGAATAATAACACCATCGCTTGAAATGAGAATAATATCCTCGGAGGACTCAACCATGCGAATGCCGCAGACATCTCCACGTTCAGAGTCTGTGTTGTAGTTCTTGATTCCAAAACCGCCTCTGTTCTGAATGCGGTACTCATCTGCTGAACTTCTTCTGCCGTAACCCTGTGTTGTAATAGTCAGAAGCTCCGCATTTTCAATCTCACGGGCAATGGCAACAACCTCATCACCCTCACGGAGTGATATTCCCCGAACACCATGAGCACTTCTGCTCATAGGTCTGACGTTGTTTTCATTTGTGCGAAGGATCATGCCGTTTTTAGTTGCAATGAAAAGATTATCTTCACCCTCAGTGAGAAGAACACCTGCGATCTCATCACCTTCATCAAGACCAATGGCAATAAGACCGTTTTTGCGGACATTTTTATAAGCAGAAAGCTCAGTACGCTTTATCTTGCCCTTCTTGGTAACAATATTTACATATTTGCCCTCTTCAAAGTCTGAAGTGTGCAGCATGGCAGCAATATGCTCGTCTTCACCCATGGTAATGAGATTTACTATGTTAAGACCCTTTGAAGTCTTTCCTCCTTCAGGGATCTCATAGCATTTCAGCTTGTACATAATACCCTTGTTGCTGATAAACATAATGTGGTCATGGGAGGAGCTTATAAACATCTCGCTTACAAAATCCTCAGCCCTCTGCTTCATGCCGTTTACTCCTCTTCCTCCTCTGCGCTGAAGCTTGTAAGCCTCTACAGGCATACGCTTCATGTATCCGCCGTTGGTGTAGGTAACAACACACTCAGTAACAGGTATAAGATCCTCAATTTCCACTTCTCCGCATACATTTTCAATCATAGTGCGGCGTGGGTCAGAGAATTTCCGTGCTATTTCCCGAAGATCATTGCGTATAATATCCTTTACAAGTCTTTCATCACCAAGTATAGCAAGAAGTTCAGCAATCTTCTTTGTTATTTCATAAAGCTCATCAGTAACCTTTTTACGCTCCATGCCTGTGAGTGCGCCAAGACGCATCTGAACAATAGCGTCAGCCTGTTCCTCAGTAAGTCCAATCTGCTTTTCAAGCTGATAACCCGTCATGTCATATTCAGTGCGGTCAAGAAGATCAGACATATCCGTGTCCTTGAAACGCTCAATAAGACGCTGTTTGCCCTCCGGAATAGTCTTGCTTGTACGGAGAATATTTATAACTTCATCAATAAAATCAATGGCAACTACAAAGCCCTGTAAAATGTGAGCCCTCTTTTTAGCCTTTGCAAGGTCAAATTTAGTGCGGTTAGTAATGACTTCAATCTGGAAGTTGAGATAATGCTCCAGCATCTGCTTGAGAGAAAGGATCTTAGGCTCACCGTTCACCAGAGCCAGCATGATAACACCAACAGTGTCCTGCAGCTGTGTGTAGCTGTAAAGCTTGTTGAGAACTATCTCAGCATTAGTGTCCTTTTTCAGCTCAATTACAATACGCATACCCTCACGGCTTGACTCATCCTGAATGTGAGCAATGCCCTCAACACGCTTGTCCTTGGCAAGCTGTGCAATACTCTCAACAAGACGTGCCTTGTTTACCATGTACGGTATCTCAGTAACAATAATAGCGTCCCTGCCTCTTACTTTTTCAAAATCCACCTTGCTTCTGAGAGTTATCTTTCCTCTGCCGGTGTTGTAAGCCGCACGAATTCCTGCCTTGCCCATGATAATACCGCCGGTAGGAAAATCCGGACCCTTTATCTTGTCCATAAGGTCCTCAATAGTGCAGTCCGGCTCGTCCATAAGCAGCTCCAGACCCTCTACAACCTCTCCCAGATTATGAGGAGGGATATTTGTAGCCATACCAACAGCAATGCCCACAGAGCCGTTTACAAGGAGATTGGGGTAACGTGATGGCAAAACCTGAGGTTCCATAAGACGCTCGTCATAGTTGGGAGTAAATGGAACAGTTTCCTTCTGAATGTCAGTAAGCATTTCAAGAGAGATCTTTGACATTCTTGCCTCAGTATAACGGTAAGCAGCCGGAGGGTCGCCGTCTACAGAACCGAAGTTACCCTGACCGTCAACCAGCATATAACGCATGGAGAAGGGCTGAGCCAGACGAACCAGAGCGTCATAAACGGAAGCGTCACCGTGAGGGTGATAACTACCCAGCACAGAACCGACAGTATCCGCACACTTATGATACGCCTTGTCCGGAGTAAGATTTTTTTCGTACATTGTATAGAGAATACGCCTGTGAACAGGTTTCAGACCGTCACGTACATCGGGAAGGGCTCTTGAAACAATAACCGACATAGCGTATTGCAGAAAAGACTGCTGAACCTCGGTGCTTATTTCAATGGGAACGATCTTCCCTTCACGATTCTCCAGTTTGTTATCCATGTTTTCATTATTTTCACTCATGTAAATTCACCTTTAAAATTTGCAGCGGAAACGCTTGCCTAATTTTTCTTTAAAAACAGAACGAATAATTTCCGCCTGATTATCATACAGCGCATATTTCGGCAGGACAAAGAAAACCTGCTTGCCCCGGCAGATAAGGAAGAACTCGTATTTTTCAACAACACGAATATCCTTGCCGTAATAGACATCGGTGGGAGGATTATCAGAGAATTCATCGTCGGGAACGTCCTGTGTATACTCCGGAGGGACAGTGCGGAAAGTCATTTTCTGACTGTCCATGGAAAAAATATACTCATCGCTCTCAATCTCCCGTATAACGTCCATAACGCTTCTTCTCATTCTTCTGGGATTATACCACAGAATAAATATGAGAGCCACACAAAGCGCAAACAGAACAAAAGCAAGGGTGTTTTCAGGATTAACAGCCCCATGGTAGCCGAAATCAACTGCAAGTACCAGCAGTATCAGCTGAAGGATCCTGTTTTTCGGGAAAACAAAAAGCTTCTGATAACACCTGTAAGCCTCACTGTAGGTGTCGTAATTTATCTGATAGGGAGCAGTATCGGGAATAATTTTATCTTCCTGAGAACTGCCCTCTTCATTATACTCTGAAATATCTGTTTCTTCCTCAGTATTTTCATAAGCAGAATCGAATGTTTCCTCTTCCGCAATATTTTCAGTGTTCATGTTATCCGGATTATCCGTCATATAATCACTCCTTCGGTCATGTTAAGGTAATACCGCTCAAAGACTGTGCGTAAGATGTACTCTGCGAGCATAAACTTCGTCAGATTTTTTGTCAGAT
>JAQXHO010000136.1 GCA_029007315.1 Oscillospiraceae bacterium | reverse complement strand
ATAATGGAGATAAATGAAAACAGGATATTTGAAACACAGGTTATAAGAACATAAGACGCAGAATAATCCAGCTTTGTAATATCCTGCATAACTATCATTGTGTTCCATGCAGGAATAAAGGCATTTATGATCCCTAAGTCTTCTACAATAATACTTACGGAATCCATCATTGTAAGCATTCCTGCCGCCATGAGAAATATCATGAACACAGGTGAAATTGTGGTTGCCTGCTTTACATTTTTTGAAAGAGCAGAAATTATCAGCAGAACTCCTGTAAGCGCAAAATTTGCAGTAATGGATACAATAAACAGCATTGCATATTCAGTAAAGCTGTAGGTCATTGCACTGCCCGCACCCATAGCTTCAGCAAGTCTTGGAAGTGATATTGCCATTCCCGCAAATGCCGATATGCCGCCTATTACAGCTGAAGTGAATATACAAAGTGATTTTCCTGCGGCAATACTGCTTCTTTTTACAGGAGTGATAAGCATTGTAGCCAGGAAACCCTGTTCCTTGTCACCGGCAATTGAATTTGCCGCCAGATTCATGCAGACCATGAATACAGCCATAAGAATGAGCATTGGAAGAACAGTACCAAGCATCTTTCTTATAATAAAGTACTCATCTCCAAGGTCGTATGTATTGCCCGGATCAGCATTTATGGTAAATGGAGTTGACCTGTAACTGTCAAGGTAGCTGAGAAGTTCTTCCCTCAGCATTAAAGAATTGTTATTCTCTGTATTATACCATATCTCTATATCAGAAAGCTCCTGTGTCTGTTCATCGGCTATTTTAAAGTTTTCCGGAAATACAATCAGAAGCTCACATTCTTTATTTTTGATCTTTTCCTTTATGGAATCAGTTTCCTCCGGTTCTGCCGGAATTACTGACAGCATATCAAGTCCTTCACTCATGTAATCCGGAGAATTAACTGAATATGCAGTGACATCTGCTCTGGTGGTTTCAGAGGGTACCGAAGCCGTTACTGACATAAGCATTGAGTATCCGAATACTATTACAAACGGAAGAATTATAATCTGCAAAAGTATGGCTTTGTCACTGAAAGCGCTTCGCAGTTCTTTTTTTGCCACTGTAAGCATATCTTTTATGAACATGAAATGTCACTCCTTTCTGTTATTCTGATTCTGTGCAGAGTATGATGAGTAAATATCATAAAATGCGTCTTCAAAGGAACTGCCCTTCATATAATTCTCAATAGTGTCATCACTCACAATTTTGCCGTCAATGATAATAGCTGCACGATCGCATATCTTTTCAACAAGGTCAAAAAGATGTGTTGAAATAATAATGCACTTGCCTTCATTTTTCATTCTCAGAATAAATTCCCGGACTTCTCTTGCAGCAATAATATCCAGTCCGTTTGTAGGTTCATCAAATATAATAAAGGAGGGATCGTGGAGAACGGAAATAACGAGGGATACTTTCTGCCGCATACCCTGGGAAAGCTTGCTTATTTTGGTATCCGCAAATGAATTTACACCAAATTCTGAGAAAAGCTTTTCCCTGCGTTTAGCAGCTGTTTCTTTTGGAATATGGTAAAGTTTTGAAAAATAATCGAACATAGAAGAAGCTGTGGCTTTCATATCAAGTTTAAGATCGGTTGTGAGAAAGGCAAATTTTGAACGGATCTCCCTGCTGTTTTTCACTGCATTTACACCGTCATACAGAATATCGCCGCTGTCAGGCTTTATTAGTGTGGAAAGCATTCGCATGGTGGTGGTTTTGCCTGCACCGTTTGGACCTAAAAGTCCAAATACTTCTCCCGAATGTGCAGTAAAGCTTATTCCCGATACAGCGGATTTTGTTTTGCTTTTTATATCAAGGGATTTGCGCTGCCTGCTGTTTATTGGAAATGTTTTTACAAGATTTTTTACCTCAAGGGTGTGCATAGTATAAATTTTCCTTCCATTTATTCTTGGATTTTTTTGTTTTTTATACGCAGGATAAAGAAACATATGCAGAGAAGCACCATTGATACAGGCAGAATCTTTATACTGAATCCGTATCCTGTGGATTCGGTTATTTTTCCGAAGAATGCAAAGAACAGAACGTCAAATATCGTTGCAGCAGAAGTGATAAATCCTACCGCTGTGCCGGAAGTTTCAGGTGTGAAAAAGCCTGCCATCATGATAACATTTGTAGGCCATATTATAGAAAAGGAAAGCCCCGAAAGACAGAGAAGCCATATGCCGTTTCTTTCCAGAAGAATGCCCGATATATATAAAACAGCTGCTGTGCCTAAAAACAGAGTCATACTTTTCATAACGCCGATTTTCTGTACTATGGGAGCAAAAATAAGTCTTCCCAGGGTTATTCCGCCAAAGAACAGTGACAGGAACATTGCTGATTTTTCAACGGTATAGCCAAGATATTCGCTGCCATACGTGGTAAGAATATTCTGAATGCCATGTTCTGCGGTGTAATATAGTCCGCATATTACAATAAAAAGAATGCTATTTGGATTTCTCAGTACAGAAAGAAAGCTGTATTTCTTCTTTTCTGATGAAGCTGTATTCTCCTCCGGAAAACGTGAAAAAACAAGTATCAGTACAGCAGCAGCAGCCAGTAGAAGCAGAATAGCATTCAGAATATGCCAGCCTGTAAGACTGGCAGGAGAATTGGCGGTGGACAGACCCTTGTCAGCCACCTGCCCTCCGATCTTCTGAACGCCGGTTATTCCTATGCCCTGTGTAAATCCAAGAAAATTAGTGAAAAATGCAGGAGAAATAAAAAGCAGCGGTGAAATAATGTTGACTGATGTTGATATCATTGTTGACGCACCCATGCTGAATATCATACAGCTAAGAAGTACAGCGTAATTTTCCGTTACGGTATAGCAGAATAATGCGCTCATCCATACAGAGATCATTATTATAAGAAAGGTTTTCTTTTTCATTCTGTCAATAAGCAGGCCGCCTGCAAAGAGAAAGATCATATTGCCGATATAGCTCATCATGATTATCATGTTTGAGCCTGTTTCAGATAGGCTGAATACGTCCGCAAAAAGAGGCAGAAAAACACCTCTTGCCCCGTCACTTGCACCTGTAACGATCATTATAAGAATACAAAAAGCAGTTAACAGAATTTGATTAAGTGAGCTGTCGGTATTGGTCCATCTTTTCATTTCTTGTTCACCTTGTTATATTAAATTTTTTCATATACAGCGCTTTTTCTCTCTTCAACGAAAGCTGTCAGATAAGTTTACCGAGAAATTAACTATATATTTATCACAGGCCTAATTATAGCACATCTTTTCACGATAGTCAACGTTAAAAAAAGAGAAAAGCCGCACCTGAAAAAGCATCAAGTGCAGCTTTGTCATAATATAAATAGTATCTCTTACGCAAGATACTGGCTGAATGCAGCATCAAGAGAATCCTTCATAGCAACAGCTTCTTCCATAGTAGAAGCAGATGTTGTATAATAAGCCTTAACCTTAGGCTCAGTACCGGAAGGACGAATGATAACCTTTTCACCATT